>JAHDDD010000407.1 GCA_020629535.1 Saprospiraceae bacterium | reverse complement strand
ATGTCCCATTGACTTTTGATTTCAGTTTGATTGTTGAATCTGAAGCAGGTTGCAGGGATACCGTTTACAAAGAATGGGAGAACCTGAAACCTGAAGCCTTCTTTATTCCAATCATACCAGTCGGTTTTGCAGATCACACCGTCACATTTTATAATTTTAGTTATTCGAATGAACCCATCACAAATATGACCTGGGATTTTGGTGACGGTACGGTTGTAGATGTATCACCACCTGTGGATTCGATTCAACACACATATACGGAAAAAGGAGAATACATTACAACACTTACGGTGATAAATGAGGCAGGTTGTACAGACATCAGCGAAGAAGTAGTCGTTGAGGTTGAAGATTTTAATGGTGGCGGCGGCGGCGGTGGAGGAGTAACCGTTGCAGGTCAATGCAATGCTGCTATAGAGGAACAAAATCCGACTTGTGTAGGAGACAGCTTGAGTTTCATAGTGATTACTCCACATCACAGAATTGATGGTCACCTAGTCTCTGATGAAGGTCGACTCAACCATTGTTGGGAAGAAGGTGTCTTCCATGAATTTAAATTTCCAGGTACTTTTTCAAGCCATGTCTATCTCGACTTTGAAGGATTCGATCTGGCAGATGGTCCTGTGAGAGAAATTACAATTGGAGGAACAAGGGCCGAAGCAAAATTCAGAACCAATTGTCAAGACATACATCAAGTAGAGTTTTGGAGCGAAAGTATAGATGCCGAGACCTTTGAGTGGAGACTCGAAGGAGAAGTAATTAGCACAGCTGAATCATTTAATCATAACTTTCCAGAGTTTGGCACATACACGGTATTTCTAGAGACATCCAATGCTGACGATTGTCCACCCAATATCGACAGCATAGATGTTCACATTACAAATATAATTGCAGACTTCGAAGTGGAACCCATGTTTTGTGATTCGGTTCCGACCCTGCTTGATGCGAGGCCTAGTAATGACGTTCATGCCAACTGTCATCAAGGATATTTTTGGGAATTTGATTTTTCTAGACCAGTTGAATTGCATCAAGATACACTTGATTATATTTTCCCAAGAGGACGTCACAGCATAACGTTGACCACCACAGATATCAATGGTTGTACGGATTCAAAAACCAAGATGGTAGATGTACTGGGCATGTCTCCGGAATTTGCCATGGATACCACTTTCTGTCTTCCGTTTACTCAATCCTTGACTGACATGAGTACAGGTGATACCACTCTCGTGGAATGGAATTGGAGCATTGGAAGTAATGAAATGAATCCTAGCCATACCTTTACAGAAGATGATTTGATTGAAGGTACAGTTGATTCCATCAGAGTGATCCTTGAAGTCACCGACGCATTCGGATGCATTGATTCTTTTCAGCAAATAGCTACCCTCTATATCCCCGAATCAGAAATATCGCTGAATACCGGTACAAATGTATGTGTTGGAAATCCGATCACATTCACAGGATCAGATTACACTGAATCCGGTTCATTTCTGAATTTCGAATGGGACTTTGCCAATGGTATGAGTTCAATCGAAAATCCTGCCACCATGAGTTTTGACGAGCCAGGCGAATATCAGGTTGTACTTGAATTTACTGAGGATTCAACCGGGTGCATGGGAGATACCAGTATTCTTATTACAGCATTCCCATTCCCTGAAGGTATGTTTACCACTTCTACAGATGGTATTGATACACTTTGTCACCCAGCCACTATCGTCTTTACAAATACAACTGATTTTGATGGGACTGTATATTATGATTGGGATTTTGGAAATGGTACAGAATCTGGACTGCCCAATCCAACTGTGACCTTCGACAAAGGTACTTATGAGACCACAATGATTGCCAGGTCAGTGTACGGATGCCGTGATACTGTTACACAAACATTCGAATTGTACGGTCCGGAAGGTGATTTCATAGTTGATAATCTTGATCCTTGTTTAGGAGAAGAAATTACTCTTATTCTGACGGATACATCCGATGTGTCAAACTACACATGGGATTTTGGAGATGGAACTACAGATGATGGAAATTCTCCAGTTTCGCATTCATATACAAGCAAACCGGACGACGAAGATGTAACGGTAGACTTGATTCTGACTTCAGAAACCACAGGTTGTGAGTTTATTCAAACGAAGATTATTAATCTGCACAACGTCAATGCGGTTATAGGAGATATAGAAAGGGAAGGTAGTTGCATTATTTCGATATTCCCAGAAAATTTATCGACCGAGGCAACGGATTATACATGGACGTTTACCGATCAGCAAGGAAATGTCTTCACTTCCAATGAGCAGGATCCCAGCTTTGAATTTTCAAGTGGAGTGCAAGGTGTGCTTGAACTCTTTGTCGAAAATGTAGAATTCGGATGTGAAAGTCGAACCAGTCAAGATGTTGATTTTGGAGCTTTGAACAGCTCGATAGAAATGCCAAATGTCTTTACTCCTGATAACAATGGGCTCAATGATCATTTCAATGTCATCGTCGAACCCGAACAAGAAGAATTTCTTGAAATCCAAGAATTTAAAGTATTCAACCGCTGGGGTCAATTGGTTTACGATAACAATTCTCCGATTGATGGGTGGAATGGTTTCTTTAAAGGAGAGAGAGCTCCCGCAGAAGTTTATAGTTATTTTATCGATTACAAAATTGGAAACTGTGATACTAAAAATGTCAAAGGGAATGTGACGATCGTGAGAGGAAGCAATTGATCATAATTAATGCCAATATTTTGCATGTTGCAGAGCTGAATTTCTTTAATCTCTGTAATTGATGCCTCATTTTTTGGGAAAGATAATTGGTTCATCTAATTCGGGTTCCAATCTGATCGTCATATCTAATGTTAGTCGCTTTTTACTTTTCGTACGTTTGGTATTTATAAGTTACAAAGTCGCCTTTGTAGACTTTATCTTTATACTCTTCTTTGAATTTTTCATTCAATATTTTCTCTACTTGGTCGTCTTTCATATTGTAGTGCCTTTTATTTAGAAATCCTACTGTTCGAATTGTTGGGTGTTCAATTATTGGTTTTAAGTCTCCACTTACTATTTTAGTATCTACAAACCTAAAATCAATTAATTTTTTAAAATTTGATAAGAAATCTAAACTTGGGATTTCCCCGCAACTATTCAAACAGAGTACTTTCAGGTTCATCAATTTTAGTAGATGCTCACTTATTGTCAATTTTTTGGATTGGTTTATATGTAAATATTCGAGCTTCTCTACTTTTTGAATTCCCTCCATTGATTCAAGTTTTGTACAATAATGTGTTTCAAATCGTTTTAGGTTTGGAAACCTGTCTAATCCAATAAGTTCTTTCAGGTTTGCCCAATTTAGTTCCAAATATTTTAAGTTTTCGGAATTTGGCAATTTATCAAAAGATTGATGTTTCGCCTTCAA
>JAHDDD010000406.1 GCA_020629535.1 Saprospiraceae bacterium | reverse complement strand
TCAACAGAAAATCACTCTATTCGATTACCTTTTGACATGATCAATGTTGAAGAAGTGTTCAAGAGTAAAATCATTGACATTCCTAAAGAAGAACCTATGAATCTTAATCCATGGGAATTTCGTGTATTCGTAAATAACGTATAAACCGTATACGCCGTGGAGAAGAAAAGACTAAGCTTTCTCAATATTTGGAACATGAGTTTCGGCTTTCTGGGTATCCAATTTGGATTTGCTCTACAAGGCGGATTTATGTCTAGAATTTTTCAAACATTGGGTGCAAGCAAAGATGAGATTCCAATCCTTTGGCTTTTTGCTCCGCTGGCAGGTTTGATTGTTCAGCCCATTATAGGCTATTTATCTGATAAAACCTGGAGTGCACGGTTTGGAAGGCGAAAACCTTTTTTTCTCATAGGAGCCGTATTGGCATCTGCCGCATTGATTTTTATGCCACACTCTCCATACCTGTGGGTTGCCGTAGGTATGTTGCTAATACTTGATGCTTCCATAAATATTAGCATGGAACCATTCAGAGCTTTGGTCGCTGATTTACTGCCAGATGATCAACGAACCTATGGATTTGTAGTGCAAACATTGATCATAGGAATCGGTACGTGGATCGCAAGTCAACTCCCTGAACTGTTGAACAACATGGGCGTATCCAATGAAGCGCCTGAGAATATTGTACCGAAAAATGTCAAAATGGCTTTCCTGATTGGTGGAATAGTCTTTATGGTTTCAATTCTTTATACAGTATTGACCACCAAAGAATATCCGCCTGAGGACATGGACGAATTTCTGAAAGAAAAGAAAGAAAAATCTGGTGTTCTTAACGGGGCAATGGAGATTTTCAAGAATATTGAGACAATGCCAAGCACCATGAAAAGACTTGGAGTCGTTCAATTTTTTAGTTGGTTTGCCTTTTTCACTATGTGGAGCATGGCAGTTCCTGCATTGACAGAACATGTGTTCAATGCACCAAAACCAGAGGAAGGAGCCCTAACGGGACAAGCATATGCGCTAGCAGATCAAGCATACCAAAACGCTGCAGATATGGTCGCTTCGGCGATGGGCATTTATGGTCTCAGCTCCATGTTCTTCGCTTTGATATTTACTTTTTTCTCAATGTATATTAATGTTAACAGGAAGTACACCCACATGATTGCTTTGATCATTGGTGGATTGGGATTCATCTCGATGTACTATGCTACCACTAAGTTTTCTTTAAACTTATGTTTTGCAGGAGTGGGTATCGCATGGGGAAGTATCTTGGCCATGCCATATGCTATGCTTTCCAGTACAATTGATCCGAAAAAGATGGGCATGTATATGGGACTGTTTAACATGTTTATAGTCATTCCTCAAATTTGCGCATCCATCGGAGGAATAAACTTTGCCTACAAGACTTTCTTTGGCGAAGCTACTATCAATACCATGATATTAGCTGGTACATGTCTAATCCTGGCAGGTCTATCAAACTTCTTAATCACAGAAAAGAAAGCAATCAAATATATTCCAGAACTCACACCTTGACCGCAATAACCTCGGTCATGATTGGACACAAAATGGTTGCATAATCCAAACTTGATAGTTCTTCAAGTTCACCCAATGCTTGGTCCACTTCATCTTGGGTCAAATATCCTGTATCGACTAACTTAGGCATGTATATGTTTAAGAATGTGTATGGCCATTGCCAAGCAGCGTGATCAGGTGTAACCAGTTTTGTCATTGGCCTCGTGTTAATCACTTCAAGTCCAAAGTCGGTGCAAATCTCAGGCAGCTTTTTACCAATATTGATATCTCCAGATGAATCGGCAAATGATTTGAAAATGGCCCTAATACCTTTAAGCAAATTTTCGAAATGAGGAGAACTTTGGAAAACAGACCAATCATAATATTCATGAAATACCATCGCTCCACCAGGTAGCAATGCATCCACCAATTTTTCCATCAATGCTTCCACATCATCGATCCACGCTAGTGCCCATCTCGAATAAATACCATCAAGACTTTCTTTCTCCAATTCAAGATGTTCAAAATCAGACAGAATTGTTTTGATATTCAGACCATGCATCACCTTTAATCGCTCAACAAAATCTATATAAGTCTTTGATTTATCTACGGCTATCACTTGACCTTCATCACCGACCAAATATGATAATTCTTGGCTACAAAAACCTGGGCCACAACCAAGGTCAAGTATGGTTTGACCTGCACCAAATTGTGCCAGATTCCATCCTTTGGTGGCTTCTTCTGACCAAACCTGATGTTGGACGCCCAACCTGAAAAGCTCTGCTTTTTCGGTTCCTAAAATGTATTGATTATTTTCCTGATCAGCCATTGATTATTTTCCTCCAAATGTATTAAAAAGGAGGAAGTCCGCAAAGGTCAAACATTATTTCAGGTGAGTATTATTTTATTAAAACCTGCAACTAAGACCCAAATTCAGTTGATTATAAAAAGGTCTTCTGTCAATCCCTGTCTGAGATAAAGTCCAAGAGGAGATATATTTTCCAAGGTCATTGCGAAGCAGGATCGCCCAACCCTTCCCTATAGGTCTTTTAATTTCAACACCTGCATTGAAGCTCCACAAATTATCATATTGGAAATAATCATGGTCTTGATCAATGGTGAATACCACATGATTTGCGTCAATTCCGTTCCCTCCATGCATTGTTGCAAATGTATAATTAATACCCAAATCGATATTTGCCCTCCACTTATTTACATTAAATGAATAGCCAACAAATACAGGTACCGTTAAAAAGGCATGTGAATTATACTTAAGGACCTGCAGGTCGTAAGCCCCTTCCACCTCTCCAAAATATATGGTTTCGTCCTCCTCTGTAAATGAATTGTATGTAACCTTGGATGCTAGATTTAATTGTTCCCCTGTACTCACTGTATCCTGTGTTCCATCAAATTCGAACAGGCTGTGATATCTCGCATAACTTAGACCTGTACCTATGTACATTCTATTGAAATGGTATTTGATCTGTGTTCCAAATTGGAAACCGACGATTGGGGTGTGATAATTAAGAGGATTGGTTGACTCTGGTTCATCTACTTTCCAAGCATTGTTAGCAATGTTAATTCCTCCTAAAAATGCTATTTCAAATTGATGGGCTTTGACTCCATTTATTGATTCATATCCAAGTTTTGGGAAATTAAATTTCTCTTTGTTCTCATTTAAAGATAGTACCAGATCTGAAGTTAAAGGCAAGCTGGATATTCTCAACAATGAAATGGACTTATTCAAGTTTGCTGCTTCTGTCTGATCTGAAGCAATGAGATCAATTTGTACTTCTTTAATTTTTCCAATGATCTTGCTTGTATTTAAGTTTTCAACATTGATATCTCTTTCAACCTCTTTTGCAACAATCTCCATCTGAGAATAATTATTGCTAT
>JAHDDD010000405.1 GCA_020629535.1 Saprospiraceae bacterium | reverse complement strand
CTATGAAAGATTATATTTCTAAAGACCCCTGGAAAATAATTGAAAATGGCTTTCATCCTGAGTTCAATAAGATAACAGAAAGCTTGTGTGCGTTGGGTAATGGGAAAATGGGATTGCGTGGCAATTTTGCTGAAAGCTATTCAGGAGAGACATTACAAGGCACCTACTTCGCTGGCATTTACTACCCTGACAAAACAAAGGTCGGCTGGTGGAAAAATGGCTACCCAGAATTTTTTGCCAAAGTTCTAAACGCTTGCAATTGGATTGGCTTGAAAGTCTTTATTGGAGAAGAAGAATTAGACCTTCATAAATGTAATATCCTTTCATTCCAACGTGTTTTGGATATGCGACAAGGTACACTCCAAAGGTCATGCACTTTTACGACAGCCAATGGACATGAAATTTCCTTGAATACCGAAAGATTTTGCAGCTTTCATGATGATGAAATGGGAGCCTTAAAATTTAATATCAACGCCAAGAATTTTTCAGGTAAAATTAAAATTGAGAGCTACCTCGACTTTGACATTGTCAATGAAGATTCTAATTATGATGAAAAATTTTGGAATGAGAGCAAGATTTCAAGCGCTGAAGTAATTTACAATGAAGCCACCACAAAAAAGACCAACTTTCATTTAGGATTGGCTTTAAAAACAAGAGTTACCCATGGTGGGAAGCAAATCAAAAGATCCTCCATTGGTCAAAAAGAAAAATACATCTCTGAAATTTTTGAATTTGAATATACCACTGACACAGAAGTCAATATTCAAAAGATCATTGCCGCCAATTCATCATTCTACTACGCACAAACAGAACTGGAAAGTAGAGCCATTGAAAAATGTGCAACTGCCTTTGATGCTGGATTTGAAGAATTGAAGAATTCTCATGTTAATGCATGGTCAAAGAAGTGGGACCAAAGCGATATACAAATTGAAGGTGACGTATCTGCACAACAAGGCATTCGATTCAACATCTTTCATTTAAATCAGACTTATTCAGGGAAAGACGATCGTCTGAACATTGGTCCGAAGGGCTTCACAGGTGAAAAGTACGGAGGAAGTACATATTGGGACACAGAAGCATATTGTCTTCCTTTCTACTTGAGCACAGCAGATCAGGAGGTCGGTCGTAATCTTCTTGTTTACCGTTTTAAACATCTGACCAAAGCCATAGAGAATGCACAAAAACTGGGATTTGAAAATGGAGCTGCTCTCTACCCCATGGTAACCATTGATGGTGAAGAATGCCACAATGAATGGGAAATCACTTTTGAAGAAATCCACCGGAATGGAGCCATCGCTTATGCGATTTACAACTACATAAATTACACAGGTGATGAAGCTTACCTAGCAGAATTTGGTCTTGAGGTATTGATAGGTATTTCAAGGTTCTGGACTGAACGTGTCAATTGGTCTGAAGCAAAACAGGCCTACGTAATGCTAGGTGTAACTGGACCGAACGAATACGAGAATAACGTTAATAACAACTGGTACACCAATTACATTGCAAAGTGGTGCTTGAAGTACACCATTGAATGCATCGACAAGGTAAGACAAAGTGAATCTAACGATTGGCAAAAAATTTCAACGAAAGTTGCATTCTCAGAAGATGAACCAAATAACTGGAACAAAATAATCGAAAAGCTTTACTTTCCGATCGATGAAGAGAAAGGTATCTTTTTACAACAAGACAATTTTCTCGATAAAGAAATAATCAAAGTTGCTGATCTAGACCCCAAGCATCTTCCTATTAATCAGAATTGGTCGTGGGACCGGATTTTAAGATCATGTTACATCAAACAAGCTGATGTTCTCCAAGGATTGTACTTTTTCGAAGACCATTTCGACAAAGAAACCATTAGGAAGAATTTCGATTTTTACGAACCATTGACTGTACATGAATCCAGTCTTTCTCCATGTGTTCATTCGGTTCTTGCCAATTACCTTGATAAGAAGGAAAAGGCCTATGAAATGTACCTGCGTACATCAAGACTGGACATAGACGATTATAACAATGATACAGAAGATGGATTGCACATTACCAGCATGGCCGGTACTTGGATCTCAATTGTCGAAGGGTTTGGTGGCATGAGAGTCAAAGACAATCATCTACATTTTGCACCAAAACTTCCACAAAATTGGGAGAGCCTTTCGTTTACCATCAATTTTAGAAGTGCATTGATCCACATAAAGATTGATCAAAAAGAAATATATTTAGAAAATACAAATTTATGTCAATGAGCATCAGCAAAACCTGAGTGGACATGAAAAAACAAATATTCCTATTTAGTATCTCATTTCTATTCTTCCTTGGAGCTTGCCAGACTGATAGTACGAATAAAACTAGAGGCAACGCGCCTGATGAAGGTACGACTCAACAAGTATATCACGAGACACCACCAAAACATGGAAATGATCATTTCCCAGGTTGGTTGAAGAATGCAAATATTTATGAAGTCAATCTCCGCCAGTATACCAAAGAAGGAACCATTGAAGCATTCAAATCACAGCATCTAGGACGTCTGAAAAGTATGGGTGTTGATGTTTTGTGGTTCATGCCTATACACCCAATCAGCAAAGCAAAAAGAAAAGGAAAATTGGGCAGCTACTATTCTGTCCAAAATTATCGTGAGGTGAATCCAGAGCATGGGACCTTGGATGAGTTCAGAAGATTTGTTGCTCAGGCTCATGAATTAAATATGAAGGTGATCATTGATTGGGTGCCAAATCACACAGGATGGGACCATAAATGGATAACGGAGCATCCCGAATATTACACCAAAGGACCAGATGGAAAAATTACTGATCCCATTGATCCGTCAACTGGTGAATCATGGGGTTGGACCGATGTGGCTGACTTGGATTATGGCAATGCTGAAATGAGAAAAGCCATGATCAATGAAATGGATTTTTGGGTTCGTAAAATCCAAATAGATGGTTTTAGAATGGACGTAGCGCATGGAGTGCCGTTAGAATTTTGGAGGGAAGTAAAGCAACACTTTAGCTACAACAAAGAGCTTCTTTTCTTAGCAGAAGCAGAAATACCAGAACACAGAAATGAAGAACTCTTTCAGGTATCTTATGGTTGGAAATTTCACCATTTAATGAATGAAGTGGCACGTGGCGAAAAGCCTGCAACTGTTTTGGTTGATTGGTACAAAGAAGACAAGCAGAAATTCAAGAAAGGCACCCATATGCACTTCACATCCAATCATGATGAAAATACTTGGGCCGGTTCTGAATTCGAACGCATGGGCGAAGCAGCTGACGCAATGGCCGTATTGGCTTTTACTTTTGATGGTATGCCTCTCATCTATTCAGGGCAAGAAGAACCACTTTTGGAGAGACTTAAATTTTTTGAAAAAGATGAAATTCCGTGGGGCTCTTTTAAGCGTGCTGCATTTTTTCAAAGATTGCTTTACATA
>JAHDDD010000404.1 GCA_020629535.1 Saprospiraceae bacterium | reverse complement strand
GCCCATTCCAATTTGTCTTTGTTGATAGCGTCTTGCCATCTCTTTTTTGAGCTTTCCATTTGCTTGTCAATTCTAGCTTGGTCACCTCCGAATCTGGACATGGTTCTTGCATCAAGACCATCGAGTGATACGCTGAATATTTTGAACCCTTTGTCTTTGTATTTATGATAAGTTGCCACTACACCAGGGTTGGCTTTTCTGCAAGGTCCACACCAGCTCGCCCAAAAATCTACAAGAACGATATTCCCTTTAAGGTCAGACAATTTTCTTGTCTTCCCTGATAGATCAGGCAATGCAATTTCAGGAGCTTCTTGTCCAAGTTGAACTTTGTATCTGCTGCCTGAAGCTCTCGCTTGTTGCGCTTCCAATTTAGTCACTACTTCCTTGTACTTTTGAGTGCAATCAAGATTTGGATACTGCTGAGCCAATTTATCGCTAATTGATTTGTGGATTGGAGCAGTCGCTGGGTTACCTGCAAAAATTGAGTTTGCTATGGCCATTGAAACCAATGGATTTCTTTCATTGATCAAGATGTTCTGAATATTTCTTTGATCAACTGTTCCAGTGGCCAATCCATTTAAAGTACTTCTGTATTCTTCTGTCAATGGAGCACCTTCAATGGTGTAATCAAACTGTTGCAATTTGTTTAAATCACCTGTGATTTTAATCATTTTCTCTGTGCCATCAAGGATTAAATCAATGCTCTTGGCACCAGCACGTATTCTGTAGGTCCCACCCGTCAATCCTTCTGGAAAATTGAATGAGAAACTGCCATTAGAATTGTCGAGCTTTTCAAGAGAAGTAATGGTATTATTTACCTCTTTCTTGTCAAAGAAAATACTGAGGTCTTTGGCATTCTCAAGGTTACCTTTGACGGTCAATCCGCTTTGGGTTCCGCATGAAGTAAGCAAAATTGCTCCAAATGCGAGTAAGCCTAAAAAATGTTTGAACTTCATAATTGTGTCTATTTAAGTTTTCTAATTTTCTAAATAATGCGGAAGTGTATGATTATAACTTATAGTTAACTCATTAAGGTCCGAAATTGTTATCCCATCAACCACCAAAGCCTTTCCGCCCACTGTTCCTAGGAAAGAAATATTCTGATCCATTTGGCTGGCCAATTTAAAAATGTCATCTCGTTTCGATGCGTCGGCGCTGACGATAACGCGCGATTGGCTTTCGCCAAATAGAAAAGCATCTTGTCTGATGTCCATTTGTGAATGTATTTCACAACCAATATTTCCATGCAAGCATGATTCAGCGACAGTAGTTAAGAGTCCGCCTTCTGACACATCATGTACAGACTTGAACAATGACTTTTCTATTCCATCAGCAATGTAGTCTTGCAACTTTGCTTCTTCTTCAAGATCAAAGTGTGGAGCTGGAGAAGATTTGGTTCCGATCACATCTTTGAGATAGACGGATTGATTGATGTCATTTCGAGAAGTTCCGATCAAGAACAACAAATCACCTTCAGATTTGAAATCTAAGGTCATATGGTTTTCAGGATTCTCCAATATACCTAGCATGCCAATAACAGGAGTAGGGTAGATAGGCACTGTCTTATCTTGAATGACAGATTGATTGTAGAAACTTACATTTCCTCCCGTTACAGGTGTTTTAAATTTTATACATGCATCTCCCATACCTTTCAATGCATTGACGAATTGCCAGTATACGTTTTTGTCGTATGGATTTCCAAAGTTCAGGCAATTTGTAATAGCGACCGGTTTTCCACCTGCGCAAACTATATTTCTAGCAGATTCGGAAACAGCGATCATTCCACCAATATAAGGGTCAGCATATACGTAACTACTATTACAATCAGTACTTGCGAGCAATGCTTTGTCTGAATTTTTGAGTCTGATGGTAGCAGCATCAGAGGCTGCATTGGTCGTCATGGTGCCTGTTCGAACCATACTGTCGTATTGGTTAAAGACCCATTTTTTTGAAGCAATGACAGGATTAGAAAATACCTTTTTGAAAGTACTTGCAAGATCATTGATTGGTGGCACTGATTGGATGTTAAATGCACTCAGTTGCTTATAGTATGCAGGCTCTTCAAATTCACGATCATACACAGGTGCTCCTCCTCCAAGTACCAATGGTTCAGCAGGAATATCAGCAACCAATTCACCATTTTCAAAAAATTCAAGACGACCAGTATCGGTGACTTCGCCAATCAGTTCGCATTCAAGGTCCCATTTGTCAAACACCGCTTGGAGCTCTTTTTCACGACCTTTGTGACAAACGATGAGCATTCTTTCCTGACTTTCAGAAAGCAATTTTTCGAAAGGCTCCATGTTGTCTTGGCGAGTAGGAACTTTAGAAAGATCGATCTTCATTCCACAACCCCCTTTGGCACTCATCTCTGAGGTGGAACATGAAATACCTGCCGCTCCCATATCTTGCATACCCACGATAGCTCCTGTTTCGATGGCTTCCAATGATGCTTCAAGCAATAATTTTTCTTGAAAAGGATCACCCACCTGTACAGCAGGCAGATCATCTGCAGAATCTTCAGTCAAATCTGCCGATGCAAAAGTAGCTCCGTGGATTCCGTCTTTACCCGTTGCAGAACCCACTATAAAGACCGGATTTCCAGGACCTTCTGAAATGGCTGAAACTGTTTTTCCAACTTCAACGATTCCGATGCTCATTGCATTGACCAAAATATTCTGGTTGTAGCAATCATCGAAATAAACTTCTCCACCAACAGTCGGTACACCCAGACAATTGCCATAATCGCCAATGCCTGAAACGACACCTTTGACCAAATGCTGTGTGTGTTTGTTTTTAATATTTCCAAAACGCAAGGAGTTAAGCGCCGCAATAGGTCTTGCTCCCATGGTAAATATGTCTCTGTGAATTCCTCCAACGCCAGTTGCCGCACCTTGGTAGGGTTCGATGGCTGAAGGGTGATTGTGTGATTCAATTTTAAATGCACATGCGAGTCCTCCACCTATATCAACCAATCCCGCATTTTCTTCACCTGCTTCGACGAGCAAATGGTCTCCCTTTCGGGGAAGTTTTTTGAGGTATTTGATTGAATTTTTGTAAGAACAATGTTCAGACCACATGACAGAAAAAATACTTAGCTCAGTGAAATTCGGATTACGACCTAGAATTTGTTCTATTCGTTTGAATTCCTCTTCTGTTAAACCAAGTTTTTTTGCGTTATCTACGGTGGTAGGAGCTGTGGAAATGCTCATTTTATATATATAAGAAAGTTTAATACAAAGATATACTTAAATAGTAGATATTAAATTTTTAAATGGTAAATCTTAAATTTTTAAATGGTAGCTATCAATTAAATATTTATTCATGATGCACTTTAAAGTTTTGGGCTTGTATAACACTTATTAAATCACTTCAATTTGGAGACAAACCAAATTATTCAAGATGGAATTTCTACATTTAAGAATTG
>JAHDDD010000403.1 GCA_020629535.1 Saprospiraceae bacterium | reverse complement strand
ATCTTGATTACTTTTCGACTTCCTGATAATTGCATTCTTCCAGACGACCAATACCACCATCCGTAAATATTCAATATGAGAAAAATAATGTGCAGGATGGTATCTGAATACAATTTTGATTGAAAGAAAATAAAGGCCAGAATTAGTACTGAAACGATTCCGAAAGGCCAGGCGATGATCTTTTCTTTTGTTTGAAAATACACGCATAGAATCCCGAAGGCGGTGGCAGTCCATTCAAGTATTTCCGTGTTTGGCATGTGTAAAGATAGTGAGTAGTTTGAAGTATTTTTCCTAAATGAAAAACGAAATTGAAAACAAAATAACTGCAATTTTAGTTGCATAACGTATTTTTAAGTTATATACTTGCATTATGCGTTATGAAAACTATCAATTTCTAAAATCAAATTTATGTCGATACAAAAATTAACCAAGGCAGAAGAAGATGTGATGCATCTTATCTGGGATACCGGTCCGACGACAGTAAGTCAACTTATTGATAAAATGAAGGAACCTAAACCACCACACAGCACGGTTTCTTCCATCTTTAGAATATTGGAAAAGAAGAAATTCTTGGATCACAAAGCTTATGGAAGAACCTATGAATACTTTCCGATCATCGAGAAAGCTGAGTATTCAAAGTTTTCCTTACGGAACTTGGTGAGTAATTATTTTCATGGTTCGGTCAATGATTTGGTCTCGTTCCTGATAAAAGAAGAAGAGGTGGATGTAAGCGAACTTAAAACAATGATCGACAAAACAAAAACGAAATCATGAATCAATTTTTAAATTACGCTATAGAATACTTGCTATTGAGTTTCATCTTTTGGATGCTATATCAATTGTTTTTTAGCAAGAAAACGGACTTTCGGTTCCAGAGATTTTATATCATCAGTTCTTGCTTGCTTTGTCTATGCATTCCACTTTTGCCTGTACCAAGAGCAGAATTTATTCAAGAGTTTGGCATATTGCTAAGTCCCATACAAATAGGTGGAACAGACTCCTTGGCGAATGAAGTTCAAAGAAGCAGTTTGAGTATAACACAAATGTTCTTGGTCTTATATGCAATAGGTGTGATTTATTTTGGAACAAAGTTATTGGTTGGATTGGGTCAGATATTTCATATACAACGAACCGGTAAGAAAATGTTGGTTGGTGATACAAAAGTTATACTCCACCCAAATGTTCATGCATCCTATTCTTTTCTTGGAAATGTCTTTTTGCCTATTGACATCAATACAGAATCAAATGATACGCAATTGATCATTGACCATGAGAATCAACACATACAATTAGGTCACTCATTCGAAAAATTACTATTGCTCATCAATAGGGTTTTCTTTTGGTGGCTCCCATTCTCACACATCATGTTGAGAAATCTGGAACTCGTCCACGAATATGAAGTTGATCAACAGATTGCAAAAAAAGTAAGCACATACAATTATGGTCAATTTCTCATTGAACAAATAGAATCAAAATCAAAGTTTGAATTTGTAAACAATATTTCATCACATATTAAAAAACGCATTATCATGTTAAGCCATCAAAAAGTAAATATTTCAAAACAATTCAAATGGATCAGTTACATTGGACTGATTGGCATTTGTCTCATCGTGCATGCTTGTCAACCACAAGAAGATCCTGTTGCTGATATTGAAGAATTGAAAGCAGAAAACAAGATTCAAATAGATGACACACAAGACACATACACAGAAACCGTTACTGACACCATCATGACATTTGACATGGAAACCAAAGAGGAATCATTAAAGATTGTCTCATATGAAGATGTCATCTACTCCACTCCTGATAAAATGCCTCTATTCGGAGAATGTGTCGGACTCAACAACGAGGAGGAACAAAAGAATTGTTCTAATCAAAATCTTTTGCAATTTATCTACAAAAATTTGACCTATCCAGCGGAAGCAAAAGACAATGCTGTAGAAGGAATTGCCGTTGCTCAATTCGTGATTGGTAGTAATGGGAATGTTCGTTCAGAATCCATACTTAGATCAATTGGACATGGAACGGATGAAGCCATACTTTCCATCTTTGATAAAATGAGAAAGGAAAATGTGAGTTGGACACCTGGTAAGAATAAAGGTAAAAATGTAAGTGTCAAATACACGCTACCCGTTAAATTTAAACTTCAAGATTAGGTTGTTTTTCGGTGTTCAGTTTTTAGTTTTTAGTGCGAGTCGTATCATCTATTATAGTATCAAACATAAAGGGTAAAACGAGTCAAGACTCAAACAGATCATTGACCCACAAAAAATTGATCTCTGAAAACTGAACACCGATAACAGAAAACTGAACACCGAAAACTGATCATTGAAAAACTACTCCCTAATAATTCTGGTAGCTCTTCTGAAATAATATTTGATATTGAGCCAAAATGCCGCGATGAGATAAACAATGAGTACAGAACCCATTGTTACGAATGCGGTATAAATGAAATATAATCTGATCTTGCTGGACTGAAGTCCCCATCGCTCACCGAGATATGAGCACACTCCAAATGAGTACTTTTCGATTTTGTCACGAAACCAGTTTATCAGCTGATACATATTGTTGGAACGTCTGAATTCCGAATATTGTTGAAATTTAATCTAATTTAATGAAAATTAAAACGTTATTTAAAAGTCAGACCAGCAAAAACTACCGTATTTTCAATTGCCACGGCTGCAAATTGGCTTATTAAACTGATCAATTAGCCTTATCTTTGCTATAACAAACACTAACAACATGCATAGAATCACATTGATTTTTGCTTTTCTAGGGATCTTCATTTTGTCTGCATTTACAGTGGAAAATGAGAAGCCTGTTATCAAATTTGCATTGTTAAAGTACAATGGTGGAGGTGATTGGTACTCTAATCCCACAGCATTGCCAAATCTTGCGAGGTTTTGCAACAAGTATTTAGGCACAAACATCGACCCTGCCAATGCAACAGTGGAAGTTGGAAGTGTTGAGATTTTCAATCATCCATTCGTGCATATGACAGGTCATGGAAATGTTGTTTTTTCTGATCTTGAAGCAGAGAATTTAAGACAGTATCTTTTGGCTGGAGGCTTCCTCCATATCGATGATAATTATGGAATGGATCCATTTGTGAGACCATCCATGAAAAAAGTTTTTCCTGAGCTTGAGTTTGTTGAATTGCCCTTTGACCACCCTATCTACAACCAATCTTTTAAATTCAATAATGGTGTTCCAAAAATCCACAAACACGATAGTAAAACTGCCCAAGGTTTTGGATTGATTTGGGAAGGGCGCCTCGTTTGCTTCTATACGTATGAATGTGACCTTGGTGATGGATGGGAAGATGAGGAAGTACACAACGATCCGCCAGAGGTGCGGCAGAAAGCATTTCAAATGGGAGCAAATATGGTGGAGTATGTTTTTTCAAACTAGTACTTTGTCAGTCTAATTTTTA
>JAHDDD010000402.1 GCA_020629535.1 Saprospiraceae bacterium | reverse complement strand
CTCTACGCATCATTTGGGAAAGATTGAAAGTAGTCGTGGAACCATCATGTGCTGTCCCTTTCGCCGCTTTATTGAAGTCAAAAGATACATTTGCAAACAAAAAAGTGGGTATTGTCCTTTCCGGCGGAAATGTAGATTGGGATAGATTTTTAAAGGAAGAGTTTTTGGTTTAAGTGATCTCATGTTGTTGGCGGGACGTCAACAATGGCCAAGACTTCGCCCTCAATCACCTTCTCTTCCGATCCATTGAGTTTGGAGCCCGGACTGTGTACTTTAACATTATTGCTCCTGACCATTTAAAGCTTGGCTCAAAAGATTTGTTGTTTATTCTTTGGTGGGTGGGGAAAATGTTTGGATTTTGAAATCGTATGGCTCCAATTTCTCCCCAAAAAAGAATTGGAACTGCCTTTGCTTCTATGCTTACATGTTCTGTGATTTTTATTTGAGCACTTGGAATGAGCGAAAAACCTAAGCTCAATGAACTGCCTCTAATACCAAACGAACTGGGCGAATTTGGGATATGATTTTCGTGAAAAAAATTGACAATAAGCCCTGTTGATATGCCAGCACGTATTTTTTGATCCGAAGTCATCATGTATTTTCCAAATTCATATCTCATGCCTATGGATGCATTCTTGTTTACAAATCCATATGAAGCCATTGCTTTATTTCCTAAAGTATCTGTAACAATGTATTTATCAGTATAGTTAGATTTCATGAATGAAGACTTGGTAAAATGCAATTCATGGAAATAATTATTCTTATTGATTTTTTGGAATGCAAATCCAAATGAAAATGATTGATGAGGTAGTTGACGTATATTTTCTACTTTGTACTTATTGAGTCCCTCTTCGATAATAAATGTTCCTGAAACAGGTGTTTCAAATGTAAGTTCAGCATCTTCGAATTCTCTTACATACTCACGGCTTAAAAGATATGAATCAGGCTTTTCATGAAAATTAAATGAAGTGGAAACGATAAAACTAGTACCTTTTTTCTTTTTCTGTGAATATCCATCAATGCATAGGAAGAGTGCTAGGACCATTATATACAACGCTCTCATCATTCTCATTTTTGAAATGAATTCACAAGATAATATTACTTGTTGTATTTAAATTTCAGTCCCCTTTGTTTGCGTCCCGCCAATAAAACTTTAAATCCCAAAACTTTTTTCATCCAACTGCAACAAAACCTAAAATTCCTGCACCTTTATAAAAAAAGTAACCCTGCTTGGACAAAAAGCAACAAGAACGGCTGGTCAAGGCTTGTAAATCAGGCAATCGAAAAGCACAATTTGAGTTGTATGAACAATTCAAAATACCGCTTTTTGGAGTCTGTATGAGGTATGCAAGGAATAAATCTGAGGCTGAAGACATGCTTCAAGAAGCTTTTTTTAGAATCTTCAAAGATTTAAAACAGTTCAAAGGCGATGCATCTTTGGTGGGATGGATGAGACGTGTTTGTGTGAATTCATCATTGATGCATATCAGGAAATTTAGGAAAATTCAATTCTCAGAATTGAGTGAAAATCATGAAACCAACCCTCTTTTACATGATACCCAATTGTTGACAAAAAATCGGTCTGATGCTGTTATAAAAATGATCAGATCATTGCCAGATAACCAACAAATGGTTTTCAATTTGAGGGTCATGGATGGATATTCTTTTAAGGAGATATCAGACAAGTTAGAGATTAATGAAGCGACGTTGAGGTCTCATTTTTTAAGAGCACGAAAAGCGCTCCAGTCATTGTTAAATCGTGAATTAAATTCAGATGGAAGATAAGAACAAACAATTTGAGGAGTTCTTTCAGAATTCAATGGATGATTTTTCAGAAAGCCCATCTTCTGAAGTTTGGGATTCATTAAGTCAACGACTCGATGATGAAAAACCATGGTATGCCGATTTCCGTAATTGGATGCTCTTGCTTTTGCCACTTTTCGCTTTATCTACATTCTATCTGCTCTATCAAAACTCCTTTCTCAAAGATGAATTGCTTTCGCTTAATGTCAATAACCTTGAAAATCTTAACCTATCTGATAAAAATCTTGCTTACGAATCAGAAATAGCCGCACTCACCAACGAGATCAATGAATTAGAGAAATCATTGACAGAAAACAAAGAGCAACTGAATAGTGCAAAAGATCAAATCGACCAAAATCTCAAGGATCACACAATCCAATTATCAACAAAGAACAACGAGATAAATCGACTTATACAAGAAAACCGTCAATCGAATAGGATCGCGAATAATTCAAATTCCTATATTCCGAATGCAGATGTAAATGGTGCATTGAAAACGCAAATTGCAAGTTTAGAAAATGAAATTAGCAAGCTTAAACAAGACTTACGTGATGAGCAAATGCGTTTTGAATTATATCAAAAAAGTATCGTTTCTTCCGAGAAGGAATTGACAGATTGTGATGAGTCAATGGATGCCTTACATCTTGATATTCAAAGTATCAATGATCGGATCATAGCAGGTGATTTTAGGTCAAGACCTAACTTTACCATGGGCCATGCGAGGCAGATTCCATCGCTAAAAATTCAAACAGCACTTCCATTTGATGAAATAGAGACTTCAAATACAAGAACTGATTATACAGGAAAAGTATTGAGTTACAGGTTCGGTCCAAGCGGAAGATATTTTAATACCTTCGTTTCATCAGGTACTGGATTGAATCCTGCATTTAGTTGGGGAATGCGACAGGAATTGCGAGTACTCAGACGATTGTCGTTGACCAGCAATGTTCATTTTAATCAGCAAACCTATGAGATCACCCAAGACGGAAATTCTTTGAACCGCGAACTCATTGAAAAGTATTCTAGATCATTGGATGAAGAAATTCAAGTGAAAGGTATTCATAGTAAAAATGAATATTTTGATGCGACATTAGGTTTGAAATTTTTATTGAATCGCAAGCCAAGAAAATTCAAATCTTTTATTGAAGCTTCAGCCGTTTGGCAATTATATTTACCGCAAGAATTTCAATTTGATTTGGTATCTGCCAGTGACCTCATCGTTTCCAGAAATACCTATCTCGGTTATTTGGGTTCCGCCAACCTCAGCATAGGCATCGAACAAAGATTAACGCGCAAGCTTCATTTTCAACTTTGTGCATATATGGAACAAAGTTTCATTCCACTGGGATATGAACAACAGTATATGAATATCGTTGGTTTGTCTTCGAGAATTTTGATAGGTAGATAATTAGTAATAATAACTCAAGTTTCGGTGGTTAAGTTGAGTATAAAAGAAGCTTCATTACTAATTGCATATCTATAGAAAGATCATTAAAGTGAATAAGGAAAAATTCAAATAGTGCTATTTACGATCAATTTAATAAATTTTTAAAAGGAGGATTTTCCGCATTAAAGAATTGGCCGTTAAGTGATAATTTTGGAGTTGGGCAATAGGCAGGCAACTGTCTGAGGAGCGT
>JAHDDD010000401.1:3025-3447 GCA_020629535.1 Saprospiraceae bacterium | reverse complement strand
AATACACCCAAAAACGCAGCAGGAATCATTGATATAATAATGTACCCAATGTATCTTTTTTGCTCGTTCATATTCCCCGTAAGGGCACCACGAAGCAAATCAAATATCTTCTTTCGGAAAACAACAATGGTACTCAATGCAGTCGCAAGGTGCAACAAAACCGTAGTAAACAAAGATTGCTCAGACAAGCTGTCATCATTGAGCAACACCTTAGCGATCTCAAGATGTCCACTACTGCTAACAGGCAGAAATTCTGTTAGTCCTTGTACAATTCCAAGCACGATGGCTTCGAATATTTCTGACATAATTATTTTCTAAAAATAGCGAAGAATTCAACAACCAGACCTGCCAAAATGAAAAATGGCGCGATGAGCGTGCGTCTGGTAGAATAAATCAAACCTTCATCCCAAGTGTTTGGATCT
>JAHDDD010000401.1:0-3015 GCA_020629535.1 Saprospiraceae bacterium | reverse complement strand
CCAAGCGTGATCAATCCGATGCCGGCTAGCATCCAAATATAGTTTTCGCGGCCAAAAAGTAGCCCTGTATCTGTGTTGACGTTGCTGCCTCTTTTCGGGATACTCGTCTTTGTACGAATAACTTTTTCATCAGCTAGATTGCTGACTTTTGACTTGACGATTTTTTTGGATTTCTTTTCTTTGGCCATGATAAGATCAATGTTGAGACAAAAATAGTATTATTTGTTAGAGAATTTAACTTAATTATCACGCTTTATATGTGGCAAAATTGCGCATATGTCGATAATTTGTGCCTTTTACGAAAGTTGAGGATGAAAAGACAAAATTTATTGAAATTACCAGCACTCTTTGCCTTCTTTTTGATGGTGAATTTTGCCAATGCACAAATCACACTTCAGAACCCTTCATTTGAAGACGAACCCGCGGATGCAACGACTCCGATGGGATGGTTTCCTTGTGAAGAAGGAACTACCCCCGATATTTTACCTGGTTATTGGGGTGTTTATCAAGAGGCCAATGATGGGGATACCTTTGTCGGAATTATCACGCGAGAAAGTGGTACTTATGAAAGTATCGGTCAACGGACCAGTGATGTGATGGAGAAAGGCAGCTGTTACGAATTCAGTCTTGATCTTGCGCATTCTGACAATTATGCGGGATATACTGGTGCCTTGCAATTGAGGATTTATATCGGTGCCAAAAAGTGTAAAACAAGTCAATTGATTTTCGAGAGTCCGGTGATCGAAGATGAAGATTGGCAAGAATTTGAAGTTGAGTTCACACCAGAGAAAAATTCTGAATACATTATTATTGAGGCCTTCCATAAGGATGGAAAATTTTCATTTAAAGGAAATATTTTGATAGACAACTTCTCTCCTATTAAAATTTGTTCACGAGCATAAAGAATTTGCAGATGAAAAAACTACTCACATTCATATTAATCATATCAAGCTTCCAGGCCTTCGCTCAATTCAAGGTTGGAGCCGGGTTGAATTATACGACCTTCAGACCTGCTTGGGCAGCGCAAATTAAAACTTCCATTCCACTTGGAGATAAGTGGGCGATTGGTGGAACTGGCGATTTTTTCTTTATTAGTGAAGGAGGTTGGGATATCAATATCGATGCTCAATATCGCTTGGTCGAATTGGGCAATGTGCCTATTATGCCATTCGCAGGAGTAAACTTTACTGACTTCAAAGAAAGTGAATTCTCCACCGGCATAAATCTGGGTGTGCTTACTTATTTCCCGATTACAGATATGTTGGACTTATATCTTGAACCAAAGTATTTACTTATCAGCTCCAATGCTAACGGCTTGGTTGTATCTGCTGGTGTTTTCCTGAGATTATGAAATCAATTGCATTTGTTATGGCAGCTCTTCTTCTCACTCAATGTAAGGTAATCAAGGATGTCAAAATGCCTACAGATTTTGACACACAGGGACACAGAGGTGCCAGAGGACTTCTCCCAGAAAATACTATTCCTGCATTCAAACTCGCTCTCGAATTGGGTGTCAATACTCTTGAATTGGATGTGGTTACAACAAAAGATGATCATGTCCTAGTTTCGCATGAACCCTGGATGAACCACGAAATCGCAAGTGATCTGGAAGGCAATCGTATTGACAAGTCAAAAGAGAAGGAATACAATATATTTAAGATGACCTTGGAGGAGGTCAAGAAATATGATGTAGGATTACAGGATCATCCGAGATTTCCGGTCCAGAAAAAAATAGCGATCGCAAAGCCAAGTCTCAAAGAAACTGTAAAAGCCTGCGACGCATATGCCCAAGAGTTAAATCGAGAATTACCGTGGTATAATATTGAAATAAAAAGACGAGAAGGAATGGATGGGGAATTTCACCCTGACTATAAAAAATTCGTCGACCTTGTCATTCAAGACATCATCGAATTGAATATCAAAGACAGATCAAGTGTTCAATGCTTCGACTTAAATGTGTTGAGATATCTGAATGAACAATATCCGGATCATAAGCAAGTATTCTTAGTGCAAAACATGAAGTCTATCACAAAGAATATTCAAGAGCTCGGATATCTTCCAGACATCTATTCCCCATATTTTAAGTTAATTAACGAAGGGACTGTGAACTTTTGTAAGCAAAATGGAATTAAACTTATATGTTGGACCGTTAATGAAGAGAAGCACATGAAGATGTTATTGAGTCTTGGAGTCGATGGCATAATAAGCGACTATCCAGACCGTTTGATGAACTTAAAATAGGACAAACTATGCCGATACATGAAGTGACAGATTACAATCCTAACTTCGTATTAAAGAATGGACACGTCAATACTTTCTACCCTTATTTTCTGAGAAAAACGCCAGATCCGGGTTACACAAGAGTTAGGTTAAATACGCCAGATGGTGATTTCATAGACGTCGATACCGTTAGAAAAGGATTTTCAAGAGCCGTTTTCCTTTTACATGGACTGGAAGGCTCTAGTCATAGTCAATACATCCTTGCCAATGCAAGATGGTTTTCTGAAGAGAAATTTGATGTATATGCTCTAAACTTCAGAGGATGCTCAGGTGTACCAAACAACAAACCTTACAGTTATCACAGCGGCTTTACACAAGATCCCAAACTGGTGCTCGACCATTTTGGAAAGCAATATGATGAGCTGTACATACTGGGCTACAGTTTGGGAGGTAATAAGACGTTAAAATATCTTGGCGAAGATCTCTCCCTTGTCCACTCAAAATTAAAGGCTGCAGCAGCCATCTCAACTCCAATAAATCTTTCAGCAGGTTGTCAGGAATTACTTAAACCCAAGTGCAAGGTCTATGAAATGAACTTTCTAAAAACCCTCCGCCAAAAGGTAATTCAAAAACACGAAATGTTTCCAGATATTGTCGAAATTGAGAACCTGGAAAAAGTAAACACCATCTGGGATTTCGACGAATATTTTACTTCTAAATTAAGCGGGTTTGATGGAGCAGAAGATTATTATGCTAAATGCTCAGCCTACCAATTTCTACCAAATATAGAAGTCC
>JAHDDD010000400.1:2335-3484 GCA_020629535.1 Saprospiraceae bacterium | reverse complement strand
GGAATCCTTCCGTGTACTAACATCCGTCACTTTCTTAAATGAAACAATGATCCCGGATCAGTTTTTCCGAGGCATTAAAGGTATTCATTTAGTGGCATATTTTTGGATCCTTTTTCAGGAAAGTGATACAGCAGCTTTTCTGTTGGTATTCGTTCTGCCAATTGAAGTTTTATTTTTTGAATTTGGTTATTGGATAGTATTGTTTTGATTCTCGTTCGGTTCGGCCTCTTCAAAGATGTCAAGAGCAACTGATGACGGTCTAACTTTCCCATCTACAATTACTAATTTTGCATTGAGAGATGCATAAATTTATTTAAGTTGTGTAACAATAGTTTTCATTCAATGAGAAAATGGATGTGGTTTATAGGGTTCCTTGTTATCGGTTATGCATTTGTGTGTTTGTATGTGTGTAAAAACATTGATAGGCTTGCCTTCAATAAGCGGAAATTGCCTGAAGACCATGCGTTTGACTTTCCTTTTGAGTTCGAAGAAATTGATTTGCAAAGTGATCAATATGAGCGGATCAATTGTCTATTTTTTAAAACCAGAAAATCATCGAAAGGGCTTGTTCTGTTCTTGCATGGTAATTCTCGTACCTTAGAAAGATGGGCGTATGCAAGCAAACCGTTTACAGAATTGGGATATGATATTATCATTCCTGATTATCCGGGATTTGGTAAGTCAATAGGGGTGCCCAATGAAGCTGGCATCAAAGCAGCAGCAGATCTTATCTATCAATGGGCCATTGATCAAAACTACAGTGCCGATTCCATCATCGTTGTCGGACGTTCTATGGGTTCTATAGCTGCGAGTTGGTTGGCTTCGAAAGATGCTTTCAAAACATTAATTTTAGAAACACCTTTCAGCAACATGGGTAAAATTGTAAAAGTCAATTTTCCATTTCTCCATGTCTGCAAAGGGATGTATAATATGTACACCGCCGACCAATATTTGCAAACCGCGTCCATGCCTGTGTACATGATCAGAGCTGAAAAAGACCAGGTAACAAAACACAAATCCAATGAGGACTTGTTGCCTTTTACAACAAAAATGTATGAAATAAAAGGTGCTTCTCATGGGAATATTGCAAGTTTTGACGAGTATAAGGAAGCATTAGAGGAAATATTGTTAAATTGATTTTGAGAAGAG
>JAHDDD010000400.1:0-2235 GCA_020629535.1 Saprospiraceae bacterium | reverse complement strand
TCTCACATATTTAAACAAAAATTATGAATACAATAATCATCGGTATCGCAGTATATGTTGGGGTGGTGATGATCATTTATTTTTTTCAACATTTCTTTTTCTTTAGAAATCTTATCCAGTAATTTCAAATTTGAATATCCTTTTGATTTTGAAGAGAAGACTTTTGAGATGGAAGATGGAGGTAGTGTAAATTCGCTACATTTTCGAGTGCCAAACAGTCGAGGTCTTGTATATTATTTCAAAGGTAATTCAAGAAGCATCAAAGGTTGGGCAAAATTTGCAAGGGACTTTATTGGCAATGGTTATGACTTCTTTGTGATGGATTATAGAGGCTTCGGGAAAAGTCGTGGGAAGCGGACCGAAAGCAAATTGTATAATGATAGCCAACAGATATATCGATATTTGAATAAGCAATATGATGAGAAGGATATTGTCATCTATGGACGATCATTAGGAAGTGGTATTGCCGCTCGAATTGCCTCATGGAACGATCCACGGATGTTGATATTGGACTCTCCTTATTTTAGCTTCTTGCATCATATACGTCGATATGCATTTATACTTCCACTTAGATTTATTTTAAGATACCAAATTAGAACGGATCAGTTTGTCAAACAAGTTTCTGGTCCTGTATATATCATTCATGGAAATAAAGATCGACTGATACCGATTACAAATTCGAAAAAACTGGTTGCTATCGATCCTGAAAATATTTCGTTATTGGAAGTTGATGGAGCGGGTCATAATAATTTGCCTGACTTCGAAGAGTACCATTCATTTATTTATGAAAAATTAAATGAGGCGGCGGTATCTTGGTCTAACGCTATAGCCGTATGAGTTTCACAAAAACATTTGAACTATTCGATTTCAAAAAGCTGGACAGCTGTTTGGATCCGATCTTGATCAATAAAACGGAGCAGAAAGAGTCTTCATGGAACGGTCCAAAGATAATCGAGGATTTGTTGAAGTATGCTGATTTTTTGATGAAACAGGGTGTAGAACAAGGAGATCGTGTGATTCTCGTACCTGAGTATGCTTTGCCAGAATGGATCATTTTAGATTTGGCGGTTCAGTCATTGGGAGCCATTACCGTAATGATGCATGCAACAAGCAATGAGGATCAAGTAAAGCATATTCTAAATGAATCGGGATATAAATTGTTGTTTGTTGATTCACAGGAGATTTATGGAAAGCATGAAGTGTTTCAAGCTGACAATGTTTTTTTTCTTGAGAAGTTGGTTGTTCATACACAAAAGTTAGAACGCAATGTTTTGTCAGAAAGACAATCTCGCGTTTCTGCCGGGGATGTGTCATCCATCATATACACCTCCGGTACTACAGGAGAACCAAAGGGTGTCATGCTCACCCATTCAAACATCATGAGCAATGTGAACTCTATTTGTCTTTTGTTGCCTGTCGAATCTTCTAATCGTGTGGTAACTTACTTGCCTTACAGTCATGTCTTCGAAAGAAGTGTAGTCTTTAGTTACCTTGCTGTTAAGCCAAAGGTGTATTGCATAGAGGGTCCTATGAATTTAAAGTGGGCTTTGGCTTCTATTCAACCTCATTTTTTTACCGCTGTACCCAGGATATTGGAACGGTTTTATGATCAGGTCACTTTGCATTTTAAATCAAAAAAATGGTTGGGCAAAAAAGTTATGGATTGGGCATCCAAAGTAGCTAGCAATTACAAGCCGCACAAAAGTTTCAGTCCACTGATGAAGCTTAAGGTGTATTTTATTAGATATTTTCTTTTGTCTGGATTTAAACGAAGATTGGGTAAGAACATACAAGCCATTGTTGTAGGAGCAGCACATTTGAGACCGGAGATCGCATTGCTTTTTGAGGCGGCGGGTATACGCATACGTGAGGGATACGGTATGACAGAAGCCTCACCCGTCATCACCGTCAATAGATTCGAACCAGGATTAAATCGCCATAACTCGGTTGGACTTCCACTTCCAAATGTGCGCATCAGTATTCAAGAACCGGATGAAGATGGTGTCGGTGAAATTCTTGTGACCGGTCCAAATATCATGAAGGGCTACTATAAAAAAGAAGAAGAGACGGCCAAGGTTATTACTGAAAACGGTTGGCTTCGAACAGGAGATGTAGGCAAATTGGTAGAAGGTAAGTTTCTGCGAATTACTGACAGGAAGAAAGATATTTTTAAAACCAGTTCTGGAAAATACATTTCACCTCAAATGGTGGAATCTGCTTTTGAAGAATCAGAAT
>JAHDDD010000399.1 GCA_020629535.1 Saprospiraceae bacterium | reverse complement strand
TAATATGAGGGTCTCAAAATATCGCGATTAACACCAATATAAGAATTTTTTCCTGCAAATGCGTCAAAACATCAAATAATTATAATGAATATGACAAAACCAAATTCGGAATTCGGGGAAATAAACTCACCTGTCTCTGCTCCACCTCCGTATCAATATCACCAGGCTGAAATAAATAAACATAAAAAGGATTAAATCTGTTCAAAGCATTATAAACGCCGATCCTAACTTCTAGTGTCCCACGCTTTAATTCTTTTCTATACTGTGCGCTGAAATCCAGATGAGAATAGTCATCTATTCGTTGATTATTTCTTGGTGGTACGAGGAACTTTACGGTACCGTCTGGCTCTCTAAATTTGGCTTTAGGTAAAGTAAATCTAAAACCTGAACCATACACAAATTTTGTGAAAAATGACCATTTCGAATTTAACCTGTAGCCGACTTGCACATTCAAGTTATGAGGACGGTCGTAACGTGAAGGAAATTCCTGTCCATTGTTGATATTTTCAAAAGTGTGCAAGGCCCTGCTAAACATATAGCTTCCGATAAAATCATACTTTTCGCTTTTGTACTGCAGAAAAGCACCCATACCATAACTGTATCCATTCCCTTCCGATACCCTTTCTGTCCAGTCTAATTCTTTGCTGATTGTTGGTACAATCAGATCTTCGTTCAAGAGTGCAAAAAACACATCTGAGGTACCAATAAAATCTTTGATATCGGTCAATGTTTTATAGTAGAAATGCGTACCAAAACCAAGGTGACTTCCCGCCTGACCTTTATATTCTAACGAAATCTCTCGAGCCTTCGAAGGATTGATTCTATTATTGCTTGGCACCCATAAATCTGAAGGAAGTCCAGGACCAGGATTCAAAAGAAGGTGTAGATACTGATGCATAAATGACCCTCTCAAGTACACCGCATGATCTTTGGTTTTGTACCGGAGTTCCACCCTTGGATCAAGATTGAAATAATTGGTAGAGTCTACTTCATATTTTGACCAATTTATTCCGGCATGCAAAGAAACCCTTTCACTCAATCTGGCTTCAGTCTGAAAAAACAAATTGTATTCAGTTGCATCTGTTTGAGCATCTTGTTGAGCTGTACCATCCACAAATTCACCATTCTCATATGAGATTTCGACAAGAGAAGGATTGAAAAAATAATTGTTGAAATTAAACCCGCCACTAAGTTTACCCAATGGTGTATCGTACAAAATCAGTTCTGATCCAATAACAAAATTTCTTATTTGTGACTTATTCAATACCTCATAAGCTTGGCTATAATTATCATCAAAAAATGTTTGGCTATACCTGCTTTCTCCTTGATAACTGTAGTTTGAATATCCGGTCCGCGATTTGAAAAATACTTTCTCTCCGATCACCCTAGTCCATTGAAAACTCAATGCTTCATTGCCCCAGTTCAGATCATTGAAGGTTGTGTTTGAAACATTTGAAATCAATTCTTCAGAGTCAAGTGAAAATTGATCATTGCCTCTGTAATACGTAAGGCTGATGCGGTTCGTTGGACTAAATTTATGATGCAACTTTGCATAAAAATCATAGAAGTTGATCTTGCTGTTTTCGTAGCCCAAGGTATTTTCAAAGATGGGTCTTGCCAACAAACCCAACCAACTTAATCTGCCTGAAAGCGACACTGCTGTTTTGTCTTTTCTCAAGGGTCCTTCAATGTGTGCCTCGGCTCCTGAAAAACTAAGATTGACTTCACTTTCCAATTCTCTTGTATTGCCTTCATTGATTTTTACATCCATGACAGACGAAAGTCTTCCACTATAATTTGCGGGGAAACCACCAGAATAAAACTGAATATCTTTCACTGCCGGAGAGACAAAAATAGATGAAACTCCACCGATGTGACTTGATTCGAATATGGGCATACCGTCTAGCAGGATAAGATTTTGATCCGGTCCACCTCCTTTGACAATGATTCCTGTTTGGGCCTCATTTCCAGCTTGAACTTCTGTCTTTTCTTTGATTTGCTCAAGTACTTCACGTTGACCAAAAGTGCTGAATCCTTCATTCAATTTTGGGATTCTGATCTTGGTGGGAGGAGGAGCCTGAAAAATGCTATCTTCCATAGAAGTTATGATGATCTCTGGCACCTCATTCTTAAATTCTAATTCAATGACAATATTAAATTGAGATTGATCAAATTCCATTTCTAATGGATAAAACGAAATGGAAGAAACAAACAACTTGACCTTATCTTCATCATTGACCGAAAAGAAAAAATAACCTTCATCTGTAGAAGAAATCAACTTGCCTGTCTCTTGAACATAAAGAATGGCATTGGGTATGGTCTCTTTAGATTCCTTATCCCTTACAACACCGGACACCTGTATACGTTGTCGCTTTTCTTTAAAGAGTAGAATCCTTTTGGGACTGGAAAATTCATAACTCACTCCTTCATTCACAAAAATGAAATCAAACACATCTTTCAACGTTTTGGCATCTGAAAGATCCCATTCGATATCATTGTCAAGTATTTGAGGACTATAAGAAAAACTTAGACCGTAATTCTCTTCTATGAGAGTGATCGCCTCGCTATAGCTGAGCTTAGACCGGGGAGAATCCCATGCCTGATCTAAAATTGTCTGCGCTTGTAGGCAGTTAACTAGAAATAGTATGGATACAATAGAAAGCCCTATTCTGAGCTTTCGTGTCATTCACAATTGACTTCTTTGAAAATGATTTTGCTATCGGTCTTTTCGTATTTAAGACCAATGATTTTGCTGAGTTCTGAGAGTACTTCTTCGATGTTCAATTTTTCAAAATTGGTGGTCAATGTGCAATTGTTCTTTTCAACATCAGCATCCAATTCAAAAGCAAAGCCGTAATGTCTGCTAAGATCATTGATTGCTGAATGGATGGGTGTATTTTTAAAAACCAGATGGTCTTTTCTCCAACTGATGAGATTTGGATCGGCTGTTCTGAACTTAACATAACTTCCGTCAATTCTTTTCACCCGATCACCTTTGCCAAGAACAATTTTTCTATTCAAGGTATGAAGTGCAACGGAACCACTCACAACAGTCACCTCAAACGCTTCATCTGTATTGATAATATTAAAACTTGTACCTAGTACTTCCACCATTTCATCGTCACTCAAAACGATTTGGAATGGTCTTTCGGTATCTCTATGGATATTGAAGAAAGCCTCCCCATTCATTGATACTTTTCTAACGTCTTCAAAATTTGATAATTCAGACAAAGAAGATGTTTTGTTCAAGTCAATGGTTGAGCCATCTTGCAGTTGGAAGTTCATCACATCCGCTTCCGCAAAATATTCCTGAGGTTGTGTATCAGTAACATTATCTGTGGTCGATACAAAATAGGCGACGCCAAGAATGAGAATGGCCGCAGCTGCAATTTTGAGCCACATACTTCCGCTGCCTGATTTGGTTCGTGATAAAAATCTTTGGTAGGCAGATTCGGTATTAAATTCTCTGTAATTATTCAGATTTT
>JAHDDD010000398.1 GCA_020629535.1 Saprospiraceae bacterium | reverse complement strand
AATCTTAGTCCAAAACGTCTTACCATCTATTTTTAGATCAAGGAAATACATGCCTTTGGACAAATAGGAAACATCAAACTGATTCTCGTTTGCACGAAGATCAGATTCAATGATTCTTTGACCGGAGCCTGAGAGAATAATCAACTTTCCTTCTTCAAATTCCTGATCAAACAATAGATCCAAATGTAGCAAGGTGGAAACTGGATTGGGGTAAATGCTCACAAACTTTGATTCGATCACATCCGTTTTTCTGCCAGGATCGCAGAATATATCATTGGCTTCTTCCACAATCAAATGGTGTGTAGAATCACAACCAAAATAACTTTGCTCCTCGAAAATATAAGCACCAGGGTCTAAATCACGATATGATTCTCCAGGACACACATACACAGTCTCAAAATTTTCGAGATGTGGATGAATGGTTAACTCGAGAATTCTGGTAGAATCGCAACCTGCAGATGACTCAAATTCATCTTCATAAACACCTTCTTCCTGATATCCGTCAATGCTTTCACCTTCGCAAAGTTCGGCGACGATTCTTTCTTCTACTTTCGGGTGGACGACCAATTGATACACCTCAATGGAGTCGCAACCATTGATACTTGTATAAGTCTCAGTATACTCGCCTGCTTCTGAATTTCCGTTATAGGAATCATCTTCACAGATTTCTCTAATCAATTCTTGAAAATAACTTTGGTGAACGGTAAGATCAATATTGAAAATAGAGTCACAACCTTCGGCTGACGAAAAAATATTTTCATATACACCTGTCTGATCATATCCTTCATACTCTTCGCCTTCACAAATTTCAACTGTGACGGTTTCTTCAATGTTTGGATGAACTGTGAGATCAATTACTACAATCGAATCACAACCTTCAACACTTGTCAATTCAAGAATATGTATACCGGATTCATCAAGGCCCATGTAATCCTGACCTGAACAAATTTCAAGGTCCATGTCTAACTGATATTTATCTTCGATGGTAAGATCAACAGTACGGATATGCTGACAACCATAGTCTGTCTCTAAAGTATCGACGTATACACCGGTTTCGTTATAACCGTAAATTTCAAACCCAGCACATTCATCATATTCTTCAAATGTAAACTCGTTGGGACGGACTATGAGGATGTTATACCTTAAGCTGGGGCAGCCTTCTTGCCAGACTGTATCTACCAAATATTCGCCCGCTTCTGTAAATCCATACCAACTAGTATCTCCTTCACAGATGACATCATAAATAAATCCATCATAGATTGAAGGGACAATTTTTAAATGATACCGCATGATTGAATCGCAACCATTGACAGTCGGAAATGTGTCTATGTAAAAGCCCTCCTCATAATTTCCATTATAAGGTAAATCAGCTTCGCAAATGTAAACATTACCAAGCAACTCATTATATTTTGGATTGCAAATGTATTTTCTAAAATATCGCTCACTTGTTCCGGGAAGATTTGGGTTTATACGAATTCCAAAAATCCTACCCTTTTTGAAAGATGTAGAACAATAGAAACCGCATCTCTCATCTATTTCATTGATATCCGTATATTCAAGATTCGATATAAAACCAGAGGCTTTAGATATTGAGAATTGTCCTTCTTGAAAATACTTAATATTAAATACTGTATCTAGAGGCGAATCCGAGATCCTGACTTCATACTGAAGCCCAAGACTATTTGTACAGTTGGCAAATTGAAGTTGAATCTTCCTTGAGTCTTCATTGTAACTATATGATTGTATGTGTTCACTTGATGCAAGAATTTTAAAGCTTGAAAAATCAAGATCATTTGACAAAACAAATTGAAACTGATCTGAACAAACTGGTAGTTTTTGAAAATAGGAAGTGGTGAATAATTCTCCAGCCCTAAAATGCCAACGTGGCAACATCTCATTTTCTCTGTAACTCCTGCTCACAAAATCATAGCCCAAGCCGATAAGTAAGCTATCATCCAAAATACCAATCGATGGATGATAAGCTGATGCTTCAATAAACAATTGTTCATAAAATCTATTTTCTTCACATCTATCCACGTCGAATTCAATTCTACCATCATGGCTTTGCAGAGATTTGACCAACGGTATAGTATATGTCAGTGTCAAACCATCAAGTGTAGCATTTGATTCGCTCGAGTTTATGTTGTTCATCAATGTATCAAGTTGCACCTCCACAACGACATTTTCAAGATCCTGTGCGGTGGGATTTTTAACCTGAATTAGTATTTCGTTTTCACATTGAGACGCTCCTGCTTTTGGTTGAAGGATATAGATTTCTGGTTCCTGGGATTCAACGATATTTCGAACACCCACATTGAATTCCATAATGCCTTCAGCATTGAATGCAAGATTGGAAAGCTCGCAAATCTCCCAATCGGTGTCACTCATTTTCACACTAACCTCGTTTGCCATTGGCAATTCTAATTCAAATTGACCATTCAATGGTTGGACATGATATTCTTCACCATCCAAAACAAGAATAAATGACTTGTCAATGCTTTCTTCATTTGAGTCAAAAGAGCAATTTATATTTTCATCAACATAAACAGTGCCTCTGTATTTTGCTCTCAGTTCCGCTTCAACATATTCCTCCATCTTCCAAATACTTGCTGGTTGCGCTTCGATGTAGATCGACTTAGAATCATCATATGATCTTTGAACATGCTCAAAGTTTGTAATGTTCGGCACTTCTCCATTTTCATCGTACATAGAAACAAAGTTTGGCTCTGCATAAAGAGAATCTTTGGAATAAAGCCCAACAGAAGTAGAGATAAAATATTTATCCTGCTCAAACTCATACAAAAGACCGTTAGGAGCATAAGAGTAATCGGTAATGTTGCTTGTGAATGCTTCTCTAATTTTAAAACGCTCATCTTCAATATATACACGATCAGCATTTTCTTTGAAATAATATATTCTGTTGTAATCAATTGGCGAACCATAATCGTATCGCAGTCTCAATGTTTCTCCAGAATAGTTCCAGTATGCAAAATCTTCGCGTTTGGTAATTTTTCCAAACCTAATGGGGTCAGCTGTATAAACATCATCTTGAGTCTGAAGCATTATTGGCACATAATCGAAGGTGTATGTGTAAGTGACGCCTCCATCATAGCTGCGACAAAATTTTGGAAAATATCCATTCCAACAATCAGCACAATTCATAACTTGATACCAGTTCAAGGGTTGTTCAACCCATCTTCTTTGAGTAAAGATAATTTGATCTTCACCGATGCATTGTATCATCTGAATGTCTTGAAGATATGGATTGACAATTTCATAAGATTGGCCAAAATCTTTGCTCTTCAAAATTCGGTTGCTTGAAGCCAAAATGACTTCATTGTTCTGATTCAAGTCAAAGTCCTGCACCAATTCAGTATCAAAAAACAAATCCCACGATTCTCCACCATCAAAACTTTGATACAAAAAAGGACTGTAGAACAATAGATAATGGTCAGGATCAACGGCTACAAATTTATCAAAGTTATCAGCCCA
>JAHDDD010000397.1 GCA_020629535.1 Saprospiraceae bacterium | reverse complement strand
TTTCGAGCTCAACACTTATAATTATTTACTTGACAATGTACTAAAAACTAAAAACTAAAAACTCACAACTCAAAACTACAAACTAACCACCCAAATACTTCCCAAGCTCACTCTTTATCCCTTGCAGTTCAGTATTGATTCTTGAATACTCATCGTCAAGAAATTGGATGGTATCTTTTTCTTCTTTGAGCAAGTCATCAAATGAATGAAAGTTGATATCAATCCGCTCTTTGATTTTCGCGGTATAGCTTTCGAGTTTTTCTTTAACGTCCCTTTGTATACGCAGCCTTCCTTTTTCTACTTCTTCTTTGAAGCCACTTAAGATTTTGTTCCGCTTCAGACCAATGGTGACACCAGCAAATAGCAATCCGACGGCCGTGATAATTCCACCGGTGATGTCAAACACAACACCTGGCGCAAAAGCTGCTAGCAATGTGCCGATGGCAGCGATTCCGCCACCCGCAGCCATGTTGGGAGCGATATTGTTGCTTTCAGATAAAAGTCCTTGATCATAAAAGTTTTCTGAACGACTCAGGAATCCAGAAAATGCTTGTTGCAAATCCTTTAGAATATTGGCACGTCTCTCCGCAATGTCTGCAAATATTTCGTGATCATTTTTTAAAATGGTCTCTGAATTTTTGATTTGAGCATCGACCAATTTGCCCATATCTTGAATGCTTTCTGCTATGTCAATGACTCCAGTTTGTAGTTTGTCTTTTAACTCAGTATTCAATTGCAACTCGAAGTCGGTGACCAGTTGATCGAGATGTTGTTTGGCATTATTTCCTCCGCCTACCAACGAACTAAATGATCTTTTAAGCAGTGAAAACAATCCAAGACTTTCTTTGAGTTCAATTTGTTTTTGGGAGGTTATCCTATCATATGTTGCCAAGAGATTTTCAACCAGCGTTTCTATTTGTCGTTTGGTTCTGTCTTCTTGTTTGTCAAGTGTTTTTATGATGCCTTCTCTAAATCGGAGGTCAGCCTCATATTGTTCTTTTCTAATGATGACACCTTTGTATATTTTATCATTGATGTTGAATGCGGTCTCAGCATTGTTTTCGATTTTTAAGAATGGTGCCTTGTTTCCAGTAATATTGTCTGCGATATATTTTCTAACTTCTATAAAACCACTCTCTTCTTTTTGTCCTTCAAGTTCTTGCTTAGCAGATACGGCGAAAACGTTTGGACTCGTAATGCCTTTGCTATGAGCTTGTTCACTCACTCCTTTAAGGTTTGTGACAAGGTCTTCAGGCACCATAAGGTCCTTCTGCTGAAGAACGAAAATGATCTTCTTATGCCAGTCTTCATTTATGTAGTCAAAAAATTCCCAAGACGATTGACGATATGGATTTTTTGCTTCAAAAACGAAAACAATCAGATCAGAAGCGGGTATAAATCGTTCTGTTATTTCCTGATGGTGATCAATGATTGTGTTCGTACCAGGAGTATCAACAATCGCAATTTCTTTTAAAATTTCAATGGGTTGATAAATTCTCTTTAGGTAAGGATTTATGCTGTCAATTTTTTGCTCTTCTCCATATACGATCTGCTGAATAGTATCCGTCATAGGATGAGCAGCCACTTTGCAAATTTCTTCTTGACTTTCCAGTAACGCATTGATAAAACTGCTCTTTCCAGCCTTTACTTCACCAACAATCACAAACATGTACGGATCATTGATTCTATCGCGCACATCGGTGACTGTATTTTTTAATTCTTCATGATCAATTCGTTTTGTGATATTCAGCAACGAATCCACCGCTGCAGTAAGTTTTTCTTTTAAAGGGACAATGTTCTGTTGATCAAGTATTTCTTTCATACGTTCGATCGTGTCTTTAGTGTTCTTCAGTAAATTGGAATTGGAGCTTCCTCAGGTAGTTCAATGATTCAGGACCACAGCAGAAAATAAGGTCAATTATACTAAGATTTTTTGCAAATTCACCTCTTTCTTCAAACACTTGGGGGTACCAATATGATTCCCTTATGGTGAGTTTTTTTTGTCTAAAATCATTGACATCTTGACCATAATCTTTTATCCATTCCTTGGTAAACGCTTGATTTTCATCGAGTTCTAAAATTTTCAGGATCTTTTTGTGCAGTGAAATATTCAATTCCCACAGCATTTTTGGCCTCTTTATCCAACATTCTTGCAATCTATCAATGTAATATTGATAATATGGACTTCCTGCATAATTGGTCCACAGCATATTTGTAAACTCCCGTGGCCAGTTTTCTTCATAAGAAATTTTTACTTGTTGGATTTGACTTTTGGTTTTTCCCTTTTGCAGAGGGATGCTAAATGTGCTTGTTCCAACATTCGTCTTGATTTTGCATTGATTTCGAGAACTTCGCTTTTGATAATTTTCATGAGCTTCCCATACTGTCGTACCGTTAAGGTGGAGTGCATAGTATTCAATGCTTCCTAAAAATTGGGTGTGCGTGATAATTGTCTTAGCTTTAGGCTCTTTCATCAATGTTGTGAGCAAAGATAAAACTAAAGTAGAAAGGACAGTCCAAAAGTATTTGGACAAACGTGTCAACGATCAATATAAGATTCAAGAACCTCTTCGATCAGATACTCAAATCATCTTCGTGGTACCATCATATATGGAAACCAATGAAGATATTCTGCGTCTGACAAACTCATTGACGGATCAGGATCAAATCTTCGAATTAATCATTGTGCTCAACCACGCCGAAGAAGACCGGATTGCCCATGATTTTCATACAAAACAATTTGATTTTCTATCAAAAACGAAGTTCTCTTTTCCAGTCCATGTAGTTCAGGCATTTAATTTAAAAAAGAAAAAATCTGGTGTAGGAGCCGCACGAAAAATAGGCATGGACTTGGCTTTGAAAAGATTCCATGCCATTGAAAAAAATGGAATCATTGCTTGCACCGATGCAGACAGTTATTTGCATCACGATTATTGCTCATCATTGTTTGACCATTTCAATAAAAGTAAGCTGGATGCCGTCTCTATAGGATTTGAACATCCGCTCAATCTTATTGACAAGCCGGAGATTCATGCAGCCATTATCGCTTACGAACTACATCTAAGATATTACATCGAAATTCAACGCTGGACCGGATTGCCATTTGCATATCAAACAGTCGGCTCTGCAATGGCAGTAAAATCAAACGCATACGCACAAGAGGGTGGAATGCCCATTCTTCAGGCTGGCGAAGATTTTTACTTCATGCATAAGTTTATTACGAAAGACAAATGTGGAGAGCTTCCACAAGCATTGGTTTTTCCTTCACCGAGAATCAGCCATCGAGTTCCTTTTGGTACAGGAAGAGCCGTAAAAGACATAATAGAAAAGGAACAAGTCTACAAATCATATCATCCCAATCACTTTAAACGCCTCAAATCATTCTTGCAAAAGCTCTTCGATCTATATCCCGATTTCAAAGAGGATATCCCCATGGAAGTACCATTGAATACTTACATGATTGAATTTCAATTGAATGATAAAATCGAAGAGGC
>JAHDDD010000396.1 GCA_020629535.1 Saprospiraceae bacterium | reverse complement strand
TAAAAGGTCTTTGATTTTCTTTAGCATATTAAGAGTATAATTGCGGAGCTACTAAAATAGTTCCGAGATTAATTGATAATTCGATAAATCCAACTGTCTATGAGAGGTACTTTCCAACGGTTTTGAAATTCATCTTTTGTTTTGACCAATCCATCGAAAAATAAGGTATTTTCATTTATTTCACTTGCATGCAATAAATCTTGAATTTGATCCTTACTTCCTGCCATGACGGCGTCATTTTGCGCATAAGCGAATATAAAACGATCAAAGAAATCAACATCGTATTTGGAGCATATTGCTTCGACCATTCTCACGGAAGCGTCGGTGGAACAACCGCTGACTCCATGATTTGACTCATCAGCAAAAATCAACAAAAATCGCCGGTCCAAAATGTGGGCATTTGCAGGGACCGGAATTTGATGACTTACCCATTGATCAGTAAATTGTTTGAGCAATTGATTGATTTCGTTTGCTTCACTCTCGGTTAACTCACGGTTGGCTGTATATACCCAGAGTCTTGCATTGTCAGGGAGACTTTCGAATGTTACAGTCATGTTTACCAACTATTGGATTGGACGATCAATTCTGAAAGGTCATAGACCATAATTTCATCTTGCTTCTCCTCCGCTTTTATTCCGTCACCAAGCATGGTCAAACAGAAAGGACAATTTGCCGCTACGATCTTCGCTCCTGAATCGAGTACTTCTTCAATACGTTCGGTATTGATACGCTTGTCTCCTGGTTCATCTTCTTTAAACATCTGAGCACCACCTGCACCGCAACAAAGCCCAGTGGTTCGACAACGTTTCAGTTCTACCAAATCAGCATCGAGTGTTTCCAAGACTTTTCGAGGCGCTTCGTACACCTGATTTACTCTTCCCAGATAGCAAGAATCATGGTAGGTCAATTTTTTTCCTTTAAACTCACCTCCTTCTACTTTAAGTCTTCCTTCATTGATCAATTCCTGTAGGTATTGAGAATGGTGAATTACTTCATAATTTCCTCCCAGTGCTGGATATTCGTTTTTCAATGTATTGAAACAATGAGGACAAGCTGTCAATATTTTCTTCACACCATATCCATTCAACACCTCGATATTCTGCAATGCTTGCATCTGAAAGAGGAATTCATTTCCCGCTCGACGGGCAGGATCACCTGTACAACTTTCTTCATCGCCCAAGATGGCAAACTCTATAGAAAGATTGTGTAGTATTTTAGAAATGGCAAGGGTAACCTTTTGGGCACGTGCGTCATAACTTCCTGCACAGCCAACCCAAAATAAAATTTCCGGCGATTTGTCTTCCGCCAAAAATTCTGACATCCTCTTTATTTTGATCTCTGACATGATTTCTAGTTTTCCAATTGATTAACCCAGGCATCTCTTGCATCAGGCATTTGCCAGACAGCTCCGTTTTGTTCAACTGCATTGAACATAGGCAGCCAATCTTTGGGCCCTGCACTTTCGGTAAGTATATCGTATCTTCTCAATTCTAAAATTGGAGAAAGTGGATCGATCATAATCGGACAAGCTTCTACACATGCATTGCATGAAGTGCAAGCATAAATTTCTTCTTTTGAAATATAATCGAACAGGCTTTTGCCGTCATCGTAGACACCATTTTCCATGGTTACTTTCCCACTATCAATGTTGTCTGCAACCTCTTCTGCCCTGTCGCGGATATCCATTAAGATTTTTCTTGGCGACAATTTTTTCCCCGTAATATTTGCTGGACATTGTTGTGTACATCGACCACATTCGGTACAGGTGTATGCGTTGAGAATGGTTCTCCACTCTAAGTCAAATATATCCTTTGATCCAAAGGAAGGGAGTTCTTCTGACATATCTGGTTCAGCTTCTCCTTCCGGTCCAAGTCCCATCATTGATTTAACTTCGTTCATGATGGCTGGCATGTTGACCATTTCACCTCTGGATTTTAGTCTCGCGTAAAAGACATTCGGGAAAGCCAACAGAATATGAAGATGCTTTGAATAGGTCAAATAAATGATAAACCCAAAGACTACTGTGATGTGCAGCCACCATCCGAATCTTTCTAAAAAAATCAGGGTACCATCAGCCATTCCACTAAAAAGCATTGGTCCGAGCCAACCGGTAATCGCGAAATTCCCTGTTTGGAAATAGTGACTATCTCCGCGATCTTGGAGTACCATGTCTGCTCCATTCATAAAACAAATGCCTGTCAGGAGAAGGAGTTCGCCGACAAGGATCAAATTCCCATCAAGGGTTGGCCATCCTTTCATTTCGGGTTTATGTAATCTTGGAGTTTTAAGAATATTTCTTCTAACCAAGAAAACAACGGTACCAATCAATGCCAAAACGGAAAGGACTTCTATAAAGCTTATTATAAATGTGTAAAGTCCTCCGAGGTAAGGTGCAAAAACTCTATGTTGCCCAAAAATGCCATCGATAATAATCTCAATGAGTTCAATTTGGGTGATGACAAAAGCGGCATATATAAAGAAGTGCATTAATGCCGGAATGAATTTCTTGAACATTTTCTGTTGCCCGAAAGCTACAAGGAAAGTGTTTTTCCATCTCGTGCCATTGTCAGCCACCAACTCTGTTTCTTTTCCAAAAAGGATATTCCTTCGCAACCGGCTGTATCTCTTGAAGGCTACATATGCAACCGCCGCAAGCAATAAGATGAAGATGATTTGTTGTATCATTTAGTTATTCCTTTGCTCGATAATCAGCTCCCAATTTACGAAGTTTGTCAGTAACTTTAAGCATTGAGTAATTTCAAAGAAAAATATGGCTTCTGACAAGGTGGTTGTGCTTGACCACATCCAAATAGAAAGGATAAAGAAAAGGTTGGCATACGAGATATTAGAAACCCATTTTCCGGTTAAAAAGCTGGTGCTCGCTGGTATCAATAAGAATGGGCTCAATTTCGCGACACTCCTGGCCAAAGAACTTTCGAATATCAGTGAAATCGAAGTCGATCTTGTAAATATTCAGATCAACCCTGCAAGTCCATTGGATCCTGTGAGCCTGTCTGTTCCTACAAAAGACCTTCAAAAGCAAGCAATCATCTTGGTTGATGATGTGGCAAATACTGGGCGTACCCTTTTTTATGCTTGCAAACCATTGATCGAAATCTTACCAAAATCATTGAGAGTCGCTGTACTCGTGGACCGAAAGCATAAAAACTTCCCAGTGAAAGTTGATTTCATGGGCTTGTCATTGGCTACGACCCTAAAAGAAAATATCCTTGTAAAATTGGGTAAAAAGGCAGAGGTGATATTGGAATAAATATTTTGGAAGTTCTTGTTTAATCCCGAATTTAAAATTTTTCGAGCTTAATATTTATAATTATTTACTTGACACAGTCCAAATACACTGTCAATTTAATTTTTATAATTCTATTCCTTTTTCCTAGATGAAAAACGAACCCAAAAAATCATCCCGATTTAAAACGGCCCTCCATGGCTGGCTCCCACACCCACCAAATCGGGAAGGCTATGCTTCTTTTAGCTTGGCTGCAAATTG
>JAHDDD010000395.1 GCA_020629535.1 Saprospiraceae bacterium | reverse complement strand
AAGTAAAATCAAGGCCAAGGTTTCAAAAAACTACTTGGATGGCTATGGAAGCATGATGGATGATCTGCTCAAAATCGGAATGCAAATTTTGAGAAAGTAATAAAAATAAAAAAGGGCCCTTCGGGGCCTTTTTTATTTTTGATGCTAATTGCTCGCTTTCTCTCCTGCGTACACTGCGAAAGTCAAGTGATTCTCTTTCGGAGGTAATGGACAAGTAGCAAAATCAGAAAAGTAACAAGGCGGGTTCTCTGCTTTGTTGAAGTCTACCAACACTTTCGTAGAATCTTTTGGAACAGTCAAATAAAGGAATCGTCCACCACCATATGTTTCTGCATTGGTGGTATCATCAGCCAAAACAATAAACCAATTTTCTCCACTTGCCTGACCGACGAGTGTATGCGTTGCCCCTCCGTATTCAAACATAATTCTTCCGCCAACATCGAACTCCGTTTCTTGTCCTAGGACATTCATGATTTTGAAAGTCTCGTTTTCTCTGGCTGGTAAAACCTCAGCTTCCACAACGAGGTCATGATTATAATCGAAATATTCAATGCCTTCGAAATTGATCCGATTATCACTCAGACTATCCTTTAGCCTGACACCAATTTTATTTCCACGTTCAATTAAATACCAAGAAAACGATCCATGTTCGATCAACGATCGGTTAGCTGAGGCATCTGTTTGAAGCTGGGTTTTCTTCACCTCCTTACCATTCATGGTAATGTCTAGCTCGGGATTGGTGGTCAGAAAATAACTGCTGTCTTTTCTTATAATAGTACCTATTTGTTCTGGAGCTGTATTCGGAAAAACAAAATCATTAGATTTCAAGGAGCCTAGTGTCGAAACGTCTTTATCAATCCAGAACAAGCCACAAACAGACAACCATCCGAAAGGTCTCTTTAATGCATTGACGCGTTTTTCCTTCCAGTCCAGATATGAATCTGGAATCAGTTCTTTTTCTGTCATAGCTTCCGAATCAATATTTTCAACTTTGGTGACATTGCATGCATGTGCAAAAATGAAAACAAAAACAATCAAGAACGTTGGTAAACTTATCTTTTCCATATGAGTTCTGGTACTGATTTATTTTTATCAATGATGCCCGCCAATTTAAGATGATATACTACATTCTTTATCATCTTATCATTGATCCAACCATGCAAAGCCCATTCGGTGGAATGGAACCATTTTTCAACATCTTCTTGCAATAAATTATAGCGTTGACTGACCAAATGTTCACTCGTATCATTCGACATGAATGAATCACAACTGTCATGTATAACGCGCAGCATTCTTATTAAATTCTCTGGCTGCTCTTTGATGATCTTATCCGTTGCAGCGATCATAAAGCAAGGCCAAGGTGTCTGATACTCCCCTATTCTTTTAAGCACGCCAGAATCAACATACGGTTTCGTCGTATACTTTTCCCAATAAAAAACATCAGATTCAAGTTTCGTCAGAGAATCGAGTGCTCCATCCAGATTTTTAATCACTTGAAATTGCTCAGCATTTATTTTCTTCGATCTCGAATTTGCATCGACTATTGCCATTAAGTGAGAGCCTGATCCGAAGCGGCTGATGGCGTACTTCTTATCAAAAATGTCTTGATGACTATCCAGAGCGTTTTGACCACCAGTGTGTACTCCCCAAATGAGTGGCGTTCTAACATACACACTTATTATTTTACTTTCATTGCCTTTGATAATATCAGCAATTATGCCTTCAGTGAGCAATATGCAAACATCAATTTTATCTTCTCTCAATGCTTTTGTCATCTGTCCGGTACCACCTTTGAATGTGGTCCATTCTAAATGAAGATTGCGGGCTTCAAAATCTCCATCTTCCTTAGCCAAATGAATCGGTAGATTGAAATGTTCTGGTACTCCCCCAATTCTAATCTTTTGCTTCATCAATACAAAATTATAGCTCGAAGGTAATAAGTAGTTTGAAAAGCTCAATGGACTTGAAGGTGAGTTTAGCTTTTTGCTTACATTTGACAGTAACAATCTAAAATAACGGTTATGAAATATCCTTTAATATTGGCCATTCTATTCAGTTTTTCTTGGCTTGGGGCTCAGACAACTTATTTACATTGTGGTCATGCATATGACATGAAGGATAACAAGAAGAAAAAAGAAATAACCATCATCATTGAACAAAACAGAATCAAGTCCATCGAAAATGGATACCTCGAAGAAAAGGAAAATGTCAAAATTATTGACTTGAAAGATTATACTGTTATGCCAGGTTTGATGGATATGCACGTACATATTGAGCACGAATCCAGTCCAAACAGGTACCTGGAAAGATTCACTAAAAATGATGCAGACATTGCCTTACAAGCTTCACAATATTGCGAAAGAACATTGATGGCTGGCTTTACAACTGTTAGAGATTTGGGTGGCACTGGTGTAAATGTTTCATTGAAAAATGCAATCAATGCTGGTCATATTGCCGGTCCTAGAATTTATACTTCCGAAAAATCACTGGCCACAACAGGAGGACATGCTGACCCTTCAAATGGAGTCAGAAAGGAACTCAAAGGCGACCCGGGTCCTGCAGAAGGTGTCATCAACAGTGTAGAAGACGCATACAAAGCCGTTAGACAACGATATAAAAATGGCGCAGACGTGATTAAAATTACCGCCACAGGTGGAGTATTAAGTGTGGCCAAAGATGGATCAGGCCCTCAGTTTACTGTTGAAGAAGTACAAGCAGTGGTAAATGCAGCCAATGACTATGGCATGGTCACCGCTGCACATGCGCATGGAGCAGAAGGAATGAAAAGAGCCGTCTTAGGAGGTATCCACAGCATCGAACATGGAACATACATGAGCGAAGAGGTAATGAAATTGATGGTGGAAAGAGGCACTTATTATGTACCCACTATTATTGCTGGAAAATTTGTGGCCGAAAAGGCTGCGCAACCCGGCTACTACCCTTCTATTATTGTTCCCAAAGCGTTGGCAATTGGACCGCAAATCCAAGAGACTTTTTCAAAAGCAGTAAAATATGGTGTAAAAATCGCGTTCGGAACAGACAGTGGTGTCAGTTATCATGGTGATAATGGAAAAGAATTCGGTTATATGGTTGAAGCAGGTATGTCGCCATATGATGCTTTGTATTCCGCTACCGTTTCAGCCTCTGACCTTCTCCGTGTGAGCGATGATTATGGAACCTTGGAGGCTGGTAAAATGGCCGATATTGTGGCTGTTAAAGGTGATCCAGTTGAAGATATTTCATTGATGGAGAATGTCCAATTTGTGATGAAAGATGGAAAAGTCTATAAAAATCAATAAAAATGGACATTTGGGAAACAAATTCAAGCTTAACTCCGTTAGTTTAATCGATTATAAGCTTTAATACCGCCTCGTATTCCGAAATCCTAAGCTTTAATCCTAAATTTTGATCGTTCTAATAAGAAAATGTGCAATTCTGCCCATTTCGATCAATTATTTTAATGGTTTATGTAATAAATATTTATTCTGATGAGAAATAATAAAAAGTTTGATTTTGCTGAAGGGAAGTAC
>JAHDDD010000028.1 GCA_020629535.1 Saprospiraceae bacterium | reverse complement strand
AAATATATGACTACATATGGATAAGGTTGCGATTATTGGAGCTGGATCAATGGGTTCAGGAATTGCTCAGGTTGCTGCGACTGCAGGACATGAAGTATATCTCTTTGATACAAATAAGGATGCTCTTACAAATGCCTTGAAAAAAATAAATCACTTCCTAAACCGAGGCGTCGAAAAAGGAAGAATGGATGACAGTACTGCAAAAGCCATTTTCGGCAGAATTTATGCCATTGAAGAAATTGAATCTTTGGCGGATGCTGCATTGGTCATTGAAGCTATCATTGAAAATCCTGAGATTAAAAAATCGGTTTTTCAGAAAATAGAGTCCGTCGTTTCTGATGATTGTATTCTCGCCAGCAACACATCTTCATTGTCAATTACAGAACTAGCCAATGCCATTGATAAGAGTAATCGTTTTATTGGATTACATTTTTTCAACCCTGCTCCATTGATGAAATTGGTTGAGATCATTCCAGCAATGCAAACTGACAAGAAAGTAACTGACACTTGTATGCGTTTAATGGAAAATTGGCAGAAAATTGGCGTACTTGTTAAAGACACTCCCGGCTTTATTGTGAATCGGGTTGCGCGACCATTTTATAGTGAGGCTATAAGAATATATGAAGAAGGTTTTGCAAACCCATTGACCATCGATACAGCTATGAAAGAATTGGGAGGATTTAAAATGGGGCCATTCGAATTAATGGATTTTATTGGACATGATGTCAATTACAAGGTTACAGAAACTGTTTGGAAATCATTTTATCACGAACCTCGATACAAACCATCTTTCAGTCAGAAGGCATTGGTCAATGCAGGATATCTCGGAAGAAAATCAGGAAAGGGCTTTTATGAATATTCAACCGACATTCCTATCTCAGAGCAAATGGAAATCGATCATTCAAAGAAAGAAGATATCTTCAATAGAATCATTACAATGTTGATCAATGAAGCATTGGATGCGGCGTTTTGGAGAATTGCTACTGAAGAAGGAATTGATAATGCAATGAAGTATGGCGTGAATTACCCAAAAGGATTGATCAGCTGGGGCAAAGAACTAGGACTGTCAATGGTCAAAGGAAGACTAGAAAATCTATATGCTACATTTAAAGAAGAAAGATATAGGCCTTCACCATATTTTAGATCAATTTCATAGGTATTATTAATCAAAACACAACACAATAGGCTTAAAACCTTAATATTTAACATCTAACATATTATAAAATTTATTAATATGTTTATATTTGCTCCCTGAGTAAAACCTATATCCAAAAGGACTCAAAACCAAACACACTTACACATATCTCTCCCAAAGCCAGTATTTCCAAACAAAAAACATGTGGATTACGATGAGATATGTACTATTTCTTGCCTTCATTCTATTCAGCTTCGTCAATATCGCTCAATCACCCGATGTAGATGGTTACTATTGCGATGCTCCTGATTGGTCAATGCCTATTGGCCAAGACTTCATGGATGACACGCCTACATCTACAGCAGATGTTGGAAATCTATGGATAGCGCAAAATGGCGATACGATTTTTGTTGCTTGGTCTAGATTTGCATTAGGTGCAGGAACTTCTTCATTCAATCTTTTATGGGATGGAAATTGTGACAATGTTGCTGACGACCTTTTGATTGAATTGGTGTGGGGAGCTATCGGAACAGATGAAGCAGAACCAATTGAAGTAAATTTCGTTACCGCTGATGGTGGAGGTTTTACATATGATGGTACAGAAATGGCATCATTTCAGGGTCAAGCCATCTGCGGTGATCCATTCTCTGCAGGACTATATTCGGAATACTATTTCTTGCTAAGCGATTTAATTGCTCTTGGTGTTTACGATCCTTGCGATTGTAGTTGCGGCGAATTAAGGCTTGAAGTTGCTGGTTCTTTCGCCGGCGGATCATTTAATTCTGCCATGAAAGATGGTTTCGATATCAGCTTTGCTCCAGTTACATTTAGTGGTTCAAGTGGATTGATAAATTGTCCTTCAGCATTGATGATTCCAAGTATGGATGATGCTCAGATTAATGCATGGTTAAATACATTTACAGCATCAGATGAATGTGGTGCTCTTACACTTACCAACAACTATAGCCCCACAGGATTCACAGACATGTGTGGCCAAATGATGCAAAATGTTACTTTCTCTGCATCAGATGCGTGTGGAAACCAAAACACTTGTATGGCTCAATTGGTCATTGGTGATGTTACCGGGCCGGCCTTGACTTGTCCAACAGATATCTATTTAGAATGTGGAAGTACCAGTTTCGCTACTGATGTTCAAGCATGGTTAAACCAAGTAGTTGCTCTAGACGTAGACGGAACACCGTTAACTGTAAATAATACATATAGTGAAGAAAATTTCGTACACAGCTGTGGACTTGCAGGCATGCAAGCAGTCACTTTTACTGCCATGAATTCTTGTGGTCTAATGGGTACATGCACAGGTTATATTTTCAGAGAAGATTTAACAGAACCAACAATGGTTTGTGCACCTGGTGATTTAGTGGTTGATTGCAGTGACCCTACATTTGATCAGCAATTAAGTGATTGGCTATCATCTCCTACCTCTTCAGACGTATGTGCTGAACCAATGGTTATCAATGTAATGAATAATTATTCGCCTACAGGATTCACTGGTGGTTGCGGCTCTCAAACAGGTTCTCAAATAATAACATTTAGTGCAGTTGACTTTTGTGGAAATGTGGCAACATGTGAAAGATCCGTAACGATCGTCGACAATAGTGGACCTGCTATCAATTGTCCAGCAACTGGTGATCTAACACTCGAATGCAATGATCCTTCCAATCAAAGCCTGGTGGATTCATGGCTGACATCTGTAACTGCCACTGATGATTGCGGCAGCGCCAACATCAGCAATAATTTTGGAGGTTTATCTTCAATTGGAGGTGGATGCGGAAATACTGGATCTGTACTCGTTGTATTCGAAGCATCAGACGCTTGTGGTAATACATCTACTTGCTCAGCAAATGTGATCATAGCAGATACAAGTAATCCAAATATTAATTGTCCTACCAATCTTGTACTTCAAGTAGGCGATGCATCAAATGATAATCAAATTAGTAGTTGGTTAAACTCAGCCACAGCAACTGATGCTTGTGGACAGGTGAGCATTACCAATTCTTTTAGTGAAGGAAATTACGTTACATCATGTGGAGATGCTCGGTCACAAACGGTTACATTCACGGCTACTGATGAATGCGGAAATATAAGCACGTGCAATGCCGAAATAAACATTCAAGATACAACACCACCTACCGTTACTTGTCCTTCAGATCTTATATTAGAATGTGGCGATGCTGGCAATGATGCACAGATATCGACATGGCTAAATACATTTACAGGATCGGATGCAAGTGGTTCTTTTACTTCTGAAAATACATATGATCCTAATGGGTTCACAAACATCTGTGGAAACAGTCAATCACAAACAGTGACGATTACCATTACTGATGCATGTGGTCTCTCTTCAAGTTGCACTGCGACGATCACTGTACAAGATACTTCCGCTCCAAGCATCAACTGTCCAGGTGCCGATTTGGTACTTGAGTGTGGCAATGGAAACAACGACGCCATGATTACCAATTGGTTAAATTCAGTGACTGGTATTGATGCTTGTGATGGTGCAAACTTAACTTTATCTAATAATTACTCCCCGGCTAACTTTAGTTCAGAATGTGGAGGAACAGGAAGACAAACTGTGACATTCACCGCAACAGATGGTTGTGGCAATCAGACAACATGTACAGGCGAAATTATTATACAAGATACTACACCATCTAACATTACTTGTCCAGCACAAGATTTGGTTATAGAATGTGCGGATCCAAATATGCAAACGCAAATTGCAGGATGGCTAAACAGCGTAAGCTTCAGTGACAACTGTGGTGCTGGAGTAAATATTAGCAATGATTATGATTTTGGAAATCTAGTAACTCAATGTGGAGGGGCTGGGACTATTTTAGTTAATTTCATTGCTGAAGATCCATGTGGAAATCAATCATCGTGTTCAGCACGTATTGTAATTCAAGATACAAGTTCTCCAACCTTAAATTGTGTAAACAATCTAACATTAGAAGTTGGAGATACCAATAATAATAATCTAATTCAAAATTGGCTAAATTCAGTTACCGGTTCGGATGAATGCGGTAATGTAAGTCTTGGAAACAGCTTCTCTGAATTAAATTATATTGAAGATTGTGGAGCGAGCAAACATCAGACAGTAACTTTTACTGCTACAGATGAATGTGGAAATACTTCTACTTGTCAAGCAGAACTGGTTATTCAGGATACAACGCCCCCTTCAGTTGCCTGTCCTCAAACGTTGGTTATTGAATGTGGAGATGCAAATGAAGAAGCTCAAATTGCAGCCTGGCTTGATTCTTTTCAAGGATCAGACGCAAGTGGCTCATTCACTGTAGAAAACACCTATGACCCAAATGGTTTTGCAAACAATTGTGGAGAAACAAGATCTCAAACCGTTACTATCACAATCACTGATGGATGCGGTTTATCATCAAGTTGTTCTGCAACAATCAGCGTTGTAGACACAACTCCTCCGGTCCTGACGTGTCCGGAAGATCTGACACTGGATTGTAGTGATCCATTTTTTCAGGGATTACTTGATGTATGGTTGGAAAAATTTATAGCCTCAGATGCATGTGATGCCGATGTCACTTTGCAAAATAATTTTGGAGGTGCAAGTTTTACTACCGGATGAGATAATGTCAACGGTACTCCAGTAACTTTTACAGCTACGGATGATTGCGGAAACATGACTTCATGTACAAGAAGGTTATTTATAGAAGACAATCAACCACCAGTTATCCTTGAACAAGCACAAGATGCAGTTATTGACTGCTTCAGTGATTATGCGGCAGAAGTTCAAAATTGGATCAATAACCAAGGAGGTGCTTTGGCAAATGACTATTGCGGAGGTCAAAACATTACGTGGACCACCGTACCAGCGGTAGTGACTCCCCCAGCTATAGTTACAGAAGAAACAGGTCCGTGGACTCAAGATGTCATGTTTATAGTAGAAGATGCTTGTGGAAATAAAGATACTACAACAGCTAACGTATTGGTAATATGCTTTATTCCTCCAACACTTGGGGATTTTGTATGGCTTGATCAAGATGGCGATGGACTTCAAGACCCTAATGAACCTGGTGTGCCAAATGTAGAAATCACTGTATTCGATGCAGAAGGTAATGTTATTGGATTTGATATCACAGATTCAAACGGATTTTGGAACAGTGGAGAATTACCGATTGGGGAATATTATGTACAATTTGAACTTCCTGGTGGTTATTTATTTACTGTCAATGATGAAGGAACCAGCGATAATATGGATAGTGATGTCGGAAACTTTAATGGGGAAAACACAACACAGTCAATCACTTTATTTTGGACCGAAGATTTTATGGGCTTAGATGCAGGTGTAGTGAAATGTGTACCAATAGGTGATCGTATGTGGTACGATACCAATGAAGATGGAATATATCAAGACCACGAAAGTGGCGTCAATGGTGCAAGGATAAATCTTTGGAGAAAAAGGTTAGATGGCAGCTACATACTTTGGGATTATACATACTCTGGTCACAAGCCAGATACGCCAAGTGAGGATGGATATTTCAAGTTCTGTACTGAGCCAGGTACCTATTATCTTGAGTTCATTGATTCAGAAGAAAGCCTTGTAGCAGGACTTCCAAACAGAGGAAACGATGATACAAGAGACAGTGATGTCACAAGACGATTCGGGCCTGGAACCACAGATGAATTCACCGTCATGTCTGATGATGAAAGGTGTGATTTTGGTGCCGGATATATTCCACAAGTGGAAATTGGAGATTATGCCTGGGAAGATGAAAACTTCAATGGAATTCAAGATGCGAATGAATTTGGTCTTGCAGATGTGTACATTGAACTTTATGATGGAAACGGTAATATGATCGATGCTACTCGAACAGACGAAACAGGACATTACCTGTTTACTGATTTGTGGCCATTGGATTATTATTTAAAAGCATATCCTCCAGGTGCATATTCTAGTACCATGTATACGGACTCTAATGATAACATGAACAATGATATGAATCATGCTTTCGGATATAATACAACAAAGATGATATCTACGAGTTCAGGTGACGTTGTTATGTCAATGGATTTAGGATTTACAGTAGACTTCACTGTTCCGATTGCTGAAGCAGGTTTCTCAGGAAAGGCATTCGATTCATACAATTTGCTTGAATGGGAATATCATGGAACAGAGTCAAACATTACTTTCAACATTGAAAGAAAAGCTGTGAATGAAGATCATTTCATGGATATTGGTAACGTCGAAATGGAAGATGGTGTAAGTCAATATGCATTTAATGATGCCAGCTTTGACCATGAGGATAATTATTACAGATTAAGAATAGAAGATTCATCAGGAAATAAACTGTATTCTAAGACCATATTCATTGAAAATAATAACGGAATGGCGTATGCGTCAGTATTTCCTAATCCGTTCAATGAAAAATTATATGTAAATATTACAAATGAAAACAAAGAACCTGTAGAATTCAAAATATATGATGTCTTAGGTAAACTGGTTAAAGAGGTAACTGAAGAAGCCACTACAGAAAATACATACCAAATAGACATGAACGGTATTAGTGCAGGTAATTACATTCTCAGAATTGACTATGGTTCGGTTCAATTAACCAAAAGAATCAGCAAAATTTAAATCTTGTTGACACCAGAAGAAATAGTAAGAGACCGGATGTTAGCCAACGATGCATTCAGCAAATGGATGGGTGTAGAGTTGGTTGACATCAAGCAAGGCTATGCTAAAATAAAAATGACCGTCAGAGACGAAATGTTGAATGGATATAAAATTCTGCATGGAGGTGTAAGTTTCAGTCTGGCAGATAGTGCTTTTGCATTCGCATCTAATTCTCGAGGAAGAATAGCATACTCAATTTCTACTACAATCAGCCATTTAGAAAAAGCATTGACCGGTGATGTACTCATTGCTGAAGCAACAGAAGAGTATTTCAATGAAAAACTAGGCAAGTACAAGGTTGAGGTTCGCAGAGAAGATGAAACATTGATAGCAAGCTTTGATGGAATGGTCTATCGAACCAGAAAGGTCATTGAATGATATTACATAAAAGTATCATCTAAAAATTACCCTTTTATTGTTAATTCTTCTCGTTACTTTTGAGCGTATTTCTACTTGACCTTTCTTACACAGTATTCAAATAACAAAAGATGAAAAATTTTATTTACACCCTTGGTTTTGTTGCCATGTGTTCATTGGTATTCACAATGTGCAATGCACAAGCTGGATCAAAGGAAGTTAGTTCCACAGAAAAGAAAATTCCGACTGGACCTTTGGCTGAAAAGTTGTATTCAAATTATACAGACAACCCTCAGTCACAAGCTCAAATTGATCAGAACAAAATCATTGATTACGCATTTTCGAAAGACATGTATGTGGTTAAATCCAATTCAGGTCTTTACTATAAAATTGTAAAAAGCACTGATGAGCCAAACATTCAAAGAGGCCAAACCATTACCGCACATTATAAAGGTGTGACATTAGATGGTAAGCAATTTGATTCAAGCTACGACCGAGATCAACCAATCAATTTTCAAATTGGTCAGGTAATTCAGGGTTGGAATGAAGGTTTGCTACTTATGAATAAAGGAGCTAAAGCCGAACTTATTATTCCATCGCAGTTAGCATATGGAACTGGTGGCTATGGAGATTTGATTGGCCCGAATGAGCCATTACATTTTCAGATGGAAATAATAGATGTAAGGTAGTTAAGACTTAGCTTTTTTAGCAGCTTTGTTCTTCTTGGGTCTTGTGTTACCATAAGACCCTGCTACGATTTTTCCTTTCTTTGTTCTTTTATCGCCTTTTCCCATTTTGATAAATTTTAGTTCGCAAAGATTGTCAAAAAAATGATTCTTTGCAAGGCATTGCCATGAGGTCTGGCATTTATGTATTCGAAAAATCAAACAAATCTTCCCTTGGACCCAAAGTAGTATCGTGTAAAAGGATACCATGATCAAGAAAAGCCCTCAGATTTACCAACCAGAAAGTCCAACCTGTTTTACATCCTGCATAATAATTGAATTTTCCTTCTTCATCTGTGGGTATATTAACTTGTTTCAAATGGAGAACATTGAATTCATCTTGACGTGAAATATCAATGTGGACCTCCATTCCATGCCCAAAAGTAAAGTTTGCTGAGGTATATTCAATGGACTTTAAAATCTCTACTTCTTGCGGAAAATCACAGTTGTGCCAATCCCAAATTACCTTATCTCCTTCCTTCAACTTCGGATAACTGTCAACCTCAAGGGGAGTGATCTTTCGCAAAAACCATTTCGTCAAAATTTCAATGTTCATCCAAGCTTCATAAATATCTTTTTCCGAAGCTTTTAATCTGATTTTTCTATCAAATGTTGTCCAGTCCATAAAAACAATATTTCAGTAAATTAAAGAGTTAAGGCCAATTCCACAACTGTTTGGATTAAGAATGATTATAACTGTAGAATCCTAAGACACTTAATGCTTGTTACTATATTTGTACACTTAGATTGAGAATCCTTGATTTTTAATCAATATTAATTTTGGCAATGGAGACACTTACGATAAAAAAGGTAAAACAAGAAACAGAAGATTCGAAAAGCTTTTTCATTGATCCATCTTCAGAGAATTTGGATTGGTCGGCTAAGGCTGGTCAATACATCACCGTAGAAGTAGAAGTCAATGGTGAAAAGTGCAGAAGATCTTACTCTTTGTCATCTGCTCCATTCGATGAGATGATGGCATTTACTATTAAAAGAGTGAAAGGAGGTAAAGTTTCTAACTTTATGATTGACCATATAAAGGAAGGAAGTAAATTGCAGATGCTTTCTCCTGATGGAAAATTCGTATTGTTGCCTGACCCGAATGAGAGGAGAGATTATTACTTTTTTGCTGCAGGCAGTGGCATTACTCCAGTTATGTCAATGATCAGGACACTCCTTGAGAACGAACCGAAAAGTTCAGCCTATCTCTTATACGGAAACAGATCTGAAAGCGACATAATTTTCAAAGCTGAGCTAGATCAACTTTGTGACACATACCGTGACCAGCTTTATGTAGAACATACTTTGAGTAAGCCACAAAGAGAAAAAAAATCTGGCATCGGAGGCTTGTTTTCCAGAGGTACTGTCCATTGGAAAGGATGGAAAGGGCGAGTCGACGAAGAAAAGATTTTAAGATTTATGAATGAGTATCAGAGTAAGTCTGGTCGAGATAGATTCTTCATTTGTGGTCCAGGAAATTTCATCGAATATACCCGACAGGTTCTTATTGGTGAAGGATATGATAAATCTTTGATTAAAAGTGAATTGTTCACAACGCCAGATTCTGTAGAAGGCTCTTCACCGGCTGTATTATCATCAGGAAGTCATGCGCTGAAAGTTTTGCTTGAAGGTCAGAATATTGAATTGGAGCATGACAATGCATTGACTGTATTAGAAACATTGATCAAAGCTGGCCACGATGCTCCTTATTCTTGTACTTCAGGTGCTTGTTCAACTTGTGTTGCAAAAATAAAATCAGGTACTGTTGCAATGGATGCCTGCTTTGCACTCGATGATGATGAAATTGCAGAAGGTTACATTCTTACCTGCCAGGCAAGAGTTACTAGTCCTAGTTTAGAAATAGAATTTGAAGATTAGTTCTAAGCCTCGTAGCTTAACTTTTATAAAATAACCATTTCCCAAGCTCTCGAAAGGTCACTTTCTTTCCATACATCAATATCCCAACTCGGTAGATTCTTCCAGACAACCAAGCAAAGAAAATGCAACTAAGAATAAGAATGACAATAGAAAGAAGGATTTCCCAAAGTGGCGGATCAAAGGCCAAGCGTACGGGCATAATAATCGGAGAAAAGAGTGGAAACATAGACCCAAAAATCGCCATCCCTCCACTTGGATTTTGCACAACTCCTTGAGCCATGATGAAAGCTATAAAGATTGGTATTGCCAATGGAACCATCAATTGTTGACTCTCACCCATGTCATCACCTACGGCCGAACCGACAGCTGCAAACAAAGAGGAGTAAATAAAATATCCACCGAAGAAAAATATCACAAAGACCGGAAGAATCATTGCCCAATTCTGAGACTGAATCTCCTGGATGATTGAGCTCATTTGCCAATCGCCTATGGATCCTTTTGGTAAAGCATTCATCTGTTCCTGCAGCTCAGCTAGTTGACCAGGGTCCGTTGGTAATCCTAAAACCAATTGCACACCCAACATAATAATTGGAATCAATATGATCCAGATGGCCAATTGGGTTAGTCCGACGGCCCCGACACCTAAGATTTTACCCATCATCAATTGAAAAGGTTTCACACTTGAAATCATCACCTCGACGATCCTGTTTATTTTTTCTTCCATGACACTGCGCATAACCATACCTCCATAAATGAAGATCACAAAATACATGAGGAATGACATCAGACCACCAATCACGGTAGCAATTAATATTGATAGCTTACTCGATGTTTCACTGGTTCCACTTGTGTCGTCAATGGCTCCATTCTCAAGTGTGATATTCGAATCAAAACTCTCATACAATTCACGGTCGATCCCTGATTGTTCGATTTTGTATTCTTTGACGGCATGGCCCAACTGCGACTCCACCCTTTCGATGATGCTTATACCTAATTTTTCTTTTGTGTAATATACCGGCTTCAATTCTTCAATGTCAGAACTCTCAAAATGGACCAACATGTCAGAGCTGGCACTATAATCAAGAAGCAATGAATCCAATCTTTGATCTGAAAATTCGAATTCAAGAGAAGACGAATCATTCATTCTATCTTCAAGAATTCCAGTATCATCCTTGACCATTACTTTATTGAATGATTTGGACCCCTCTGCTGCCAAGTATCCTCCAACCAAAGTGAGAAGTCCAATCCCGATAGGCGTCAACAAAGTGGTGACGATAAACATTTTCTTTTTTACACGAACTGAATATTCGCGTTTTATAATAAGCCAGAGTTTTGACATCAGTTTTGGTTTTCGACGGTTCGTATAAAGATTTCATTAAGACTGGGAAGTACTTCATTGAAACTTATGATGTGAGCATCATTGTGTATGAGATACTTTAAAATATCATTTGCCTCCTGTCCTTCTTTAAGCTGGATTTTATAATAATGGTTTTGGCTAGACTCGACTACTTGGTAGTTTTCAAAGTTGAGCGGGTTTTGGCCTCGGTTTTCTAATTCAAACTCATATATGTTTTTCTTGAAACTTCTCTTAATATCTTTTACTTCCCCTGAAAGAATGACTTTCCCATTGTCCACCAAAACCATCTGTTCGCATATTTCTTCAACTTGCTCCATTCTGTGTGTTGAAAAGATAATGCTTGTTCCTGATGCATTGATGGCTGAGATCTCTTCTTTGATAAGATTTGTGTTGATTGGATCCAGTCCAGAAAACGGTTCATCTAAAATCAACAGTTTCGGTCTGTGCATCACAGTCGAAATAAACTGAATTTTTTGTTGCATTCCTTTTGAAAGTTCTTCCACACGTTTGTTCCACCAATCGGTAATTTCAAATTTATTCAGCCAATGCATGATTTCTGACTTGGCCTTTTTTGCATGCATGCCTTTCAATTGGGCAAGATACATGAGTTGTTCGCCCACTTTCATTTTCTTGTACAATCCTCTTTCTTCAGGTAGATAGCCTATTACTTCAATGTGCGAAGCGCTGAGTTTTTCACCATTGATAAAGATGCTACCCTCATCTGCTTGAGTGATTGTTGTTATGATTCTTATCAGTGAAGTTTTTCCAGCTCCATTTGGGCCAAGTAAACCAAAGATGGTACCATGGGGAATTTCGAAACTAATCTTATCCACCGCTGTGTGATTGTGATATCTCTTGACCACATCTTTTAATACAAGCAAGGACATATAGAAAATTTTTGCAAGGTTATTGATAAAATGAAAACTTGAAGTATTAAATAGATGTTTAGCATCAAATCAAAGATGAGAATTATAAGCTCAGCCAATAATTGGCTTTAATGACAAATGCGCGGTTTCTCTTCTCAAATTGACTGAAAGAATCGGTGAGGTAATTATCTGTGTAAACGAGAAATATATCAGAAGCTGGCTGGAATCTCCATTGAATTCTTGTATTGATGTTCAGGTTTTCGCTTTGTTGATTGTATTGAAAGAAACTGGTGATAAACAATTTCTTAGATAATGTCACATCCAACATAGGACTGATCAACCACAAGTCTGCAGATGTGAAAGGTGCAGCCAGATCGAGTCGATTGTAGTTTACACCAACACCAATACTTCCATAAGGTCTAAATCGATATCTAATATCTCCACCTATGTTCATTCTAGTCCCATTAAAAAATTGACCAAGATTTGTGGAGACATTAAAGTTTACATTCTTTCTATTGTCATTTCTGTAATTTGCACCAAAACTCCAATATTGATAATCGGTTCCTGCAGGAAGAAATACATCCTCTTCTTGGATTCTTGTTGGGTCAAAATCATTGAGTAAAAAGATATCAGCATAATTCATTGAATAACTCAACCTTGCACCAGATACAAAGCCCATACTATGTTGAATTCTCATTTGAGCGTCAACAGGAGTAAATTCTGAGATGATGCTTTCTTCTTCATTACCCAATTTATAAAATTGGTCTAACGAAATACTTATATCATGATTTGATATTTGACCGCTTTCTGGAAACATTCTGTAGGTCGCCAAAGGTGAAATCTTCATGATATCCTTTCGTGGAACAAAACCAAGTTCTGCATCAAAGCCTTTGCCTATATAAGATTGCTCCCATCTAAGAAACCATTTACGCACATTGTACCCAAGTCTAAAAAAAGCTGAAATATTTTGTTCGGTCTCAGAAGCGGAAATAGAGTTTAGCAAAGTTGCTTTTCCAAACCATTTGTCATTATTTGAAAAGTAACGGAATTCTCCACCGACTAGTCTGTTGAAGGGATCATAATCTCCGTTAAACCCATCTGTATTCAGACCAACTTTATTCTGAGCGATCAATGCTACCGATGACTTCATTCCAACACGGTGCTCCATAGCCAATATAGAATAGTTGAATACAGGCAAACCGTTATCATCATCAGAAGCCGTTTGCATATTGAGTAATCCAATCCTGAGTTTGTTGGTGAGTTTTCCGCTTAATCTTGCACCATAGTGAACCGGATTCTGAATATTCACCCCGGTTGTAGTATCCAGGGCAATACCTATTCTTCTGCTAAAGAATGGATTGAGTGTTTGTTCTCCGAAGTTTCCAAACAGGTCTGCATTTTCAAGAAAGAATTGTCGTCTTTCTGGAAAGAAGATTTCAAACCGGTCCAAATTCGTAACCTGTCTATCTACCTCAACTTGTGAAAAATCTGGATTCACCGTAAGGTCAAGATTCAACCCAGTAGTGATGCCTACTTTTACATCTCCTCCTACGTTGAATGCGTTTTGGGGCTTGCTTTCGTTGAGGTCTTCAAAGTCTCTTGTAGTTGTGGAAATGACATAAGGTATGAGGGCAATATTTCTACCACTTGTTTTAGGTGCTTCATCCCATACTAAGTGCCCCATGTATGACATATCCATTAAGACTCGATTTCTTGGCAAGGCTATCCAGCTACTGATTTCGTTTGTTTGAGCATCATAACGGTATGCACATATTCGCCATATGAGATTGTCATCTTTAAATCGAAGGGCTTTGAATGGGATGGTCATCTCGCCTATCCATTTGTCATCATAAATTTTTGAGTTGCCATACCATTTATTATCCCAGCTATTGTCAAAGTCAGAACGATTTCTTCCGCCATTGGCAATGGTAGCTTCTCTAATGCTTCCAAAGGCATTGATGCCAAAGAGCACGCCATTGGTTTGATCTCCAAATGTGTCGAAGATGATTGAAAAGTTGTCGCTGTTTCTAAAGCCGTAATCTCGCTTTAAGGTAGGTACTTGAAATGCAGATCCTGTGGAATGGCATATGACTGCTAAATATAGATTTTCATCATCGGCCGCAAAAAGCATTTCTGTCTCTCCAAGTGCGTTGGTAGTATCTGTTGGAAAAAACTGAGAAAAATTTGATCCTGAAATGCATTGAGACCAAACCGATTCATCCAATACACCGTCTAACTTGATTTTTTCTTCAGCTTTTACAACATTGATTTCAGGTATTGATTCCTCAATGAAGTTCCTCTGTGAAAGAAGATGATGACTTGTAATGAGAATTAGGAAAGTTAAAATTGATTTGCCCATCAAATGAAGAAACTTATCTTTTCAACATAAACATTACAAAAGAGTTTGTTTTCCATCAACAAGAACTAGATTATTTTTTGACCAATCTCTTTTGGTATCTCTGCCCTGCATCTACATATTCAAGTAAATAAATTCCTGTCGGAAATTGGCTGAGGTTAAGCTCGAAGTTTTGAGCTCCTGAATTAACAGATTCCCGCACCAACAATTGACCTTGTACATTGAACAATCGAATATTGTTATCTGAAGATGATGGATATTCAAATTGCAAATTGACAATATCAGAAACAGGATTCGGCACAATTGTGAACCTTGATCTCTTGTTCTCAAGAACAAGAATATCCGATTCAAATCGGGTCCCATCTAGATCAACCTGGATCAATTTGTAGTAGTTGGTGCCTGATGGGATATTGGAATGGACAAAATCATATTCATTTAGATGAAGGGAATTTCCAGAACCATCAATTTTTCCCACCTCACTAAATACATTCAAATCGTTGCTGTGGGCAATGATGAAATGATCGTTGTTAATTTCAGACATGGTAGACCAAAATAAGTGAGCTGACCCGTTCTGTATGCGTCCGCTAAATTCAACCAATTGGATTGGTACAGGACATTCATCCATATTACAAATAATGGTATTATCACTAGCGCATACTTCCATCGTTCCAACGCCTCCCGGACATGGTATTGGTTCTGTCAAAACCATAGGTGGAGTGGCTGTTGAGATGGTTAATTCATAACGGATGTTCATCGTATCAATACACATTCCATTGGCCATCATAAGAATGTCTGAGGTGAAACTGGAGGATTCATTACTGGTTGCCATGGTCGCCAAGCCAGCCGTAAGTGTGTCTATTTGAACCTCATCAATAAAGAGTTGTCTCTTGACTGTGATATCTATAGCGATCTGACCCAGATCACAAGTACCACTGTTTGTCAATGCGTATGGAATGTTGATGGTACAAGAATCAACATTGAATGGGACGATCTCAACATTTTCTTCATCGATTAGAATCTCAACGTTTGCTTCACATTGAGATGATAAAATTCCTGAACTCAATAATAAGATCAATGTTAACAGGTATGATAACATTGACTTTATTTCACAAAATAATGCCTTCATTCTCATTGGTTTACCCTTGTGCAAAGTAGGATAAAGGTACACATTAAAAGTTATCTAATATAATAAAGGAGAATATGATGATTGTCTACGACGGGTTATGTTGCAAGCAATTTGATAATAAATACAAGGGCAATACTTACAACCAGACCAATAAATACTTTAAATAAATCAGAGAAAATCATTTTGAAAACTGAATTTATAGGCTGATTTTTCAAGCGAATATTGATCGCAATTTCACGGCCTGCGAGTAGACCAATGAAAACCCAGGTAGTACTCATAGGTAATTTTGCTTCGAACAATCCGAGATAATTGTACTTGAATATGTATAAAATAATACCATAAATCAGGTCAATAAATGTTGCCGCTCTGATGTCTGAAGTATTGGTTTTTACTCGGACCACATTTTGAACTGCTCCACCACGGTTATAAAATATATAGGCCAATAGCGCTAAGAGTATGAACATCGAGAACAAGAAGCTCATCGTATTAAGGTCTTTTCCTGCTCCCAGATAAATATAAATATTGGCAAGATCCTGTGTGAGCCATTGGAACCATAAAAAGCCAGTGGTAAACCATTGAGCAATGATCCAGTATTTTTCTTTGTCTTTAGACAATGGGTTTTCGAGAAAAGTCTTTTCTGTTAATTTGCTGATGGACAGATAGATGATGATCGCTGATCCGAATGCTACCAAATAACCGATGAGTGATTTGTGCACCATCCCACCCAACTTTTGTTCCTGATCAAAAACTGAGGAAAACATCTCGGACAAATCATTGGGAATAGCACTCATTGAAAACAAAGTGAGAATCATGAAAGTGGTACTCACCGGAATCCCCAATCTTGTGATAAACAACAGGACCAAGGGTGGAAGAAGAAGATACCATTCATAATTTTCGGGAGGTTCGAACCGTGCCAACCTTCCGTAGGAAATATCTTCTTGAACATAACCATTGATGAGGGCTGCAACTAAAACCGCTGAAGCGAAGAACCAGAGAACATACCACTTGACTCTTTTTTCGTTTGAGGTCAAAAAAGTACCTAGGGTCTGAATTACATCATTCCCTACTACTGAATATGAGGCAAGAATAAAACCTAACCACATCACTAAAACAGAGGTCTCCAAATCTAAGCTGGTTTAATCGAATTTTTATTTGGGTTCATCGGCGGTGAAGATAAAAAGCAATTTGATTATTTCTTTGTCAATCGTGTGCTGAATACTCAGTTTACAATTTTTTAACATCAAAATTATCTTTGTCAAAAATTTTGAAATGAATATGAAAACCAATTTTGATTTATCTGCCCTATTCCTCAGAATTATTGGAGGTGGATTCATGCTTGCGCATGGATGGCCAAAACTGATGAAATTGATCAATGGTGATTTTAAATTTGCTAATCCACTGGGATTAGGCCCAGAAATTTCGCTTGGATTGACAGTATTTTCAGAGTTCTTTTGTGCAATATTGATACTTGTAGGATTCAAGACAAAGTGGGCAAGTATTCCATTGATGATCACGATGTTGGTCGCAGCATTTATAGTGCATGGCCCTGATCCATTCCAGAAAAAGGAACTTGCTTTGGTTTATTTTCTGATTTATTTGGCCTTGTTTTTCACGGGAAGTGGAAAATATTCAGTTGATCAACAATTAGGTAAGCAGCAGAATTAGACGAATAGGTATCTGTAAGTGGAGGAGTAGTAGGTTCGGCGATTGGGAGTTTGGTGATTTACGAATTTGATTACCAACAGGTATAAAAAAAGAAAGTCTGGTGATTTCTCACCAAACTTCCTAAACATTTAACACTATTCGTAAATTATCGAGCTACCGTTACATCTCCAACCTTCACTCCTTCTTCTCCCCAAACGGTTCGGTAATAAATCATGTAAACATAGACACCATTCGGTACTTCAAGACCATTGAAGGTTCCATCCCATCCTATAGCAGGATCTTGTGCTCCAATTCCTGGCACAAATCCTTCAACAGTATGGATTAATTCTCCCCAACGATCATAGATATACATTTCATGAACGATCTCTATTTTGTCGTCTGAGTAAACGTGGAAAATATCATTATCAAAATCACCATCTGGTGTAAAGATATTTGGCACGTAAATATCAGCTTCTTTCTCAACTCTAATTTCAATCTGGGTAGTATCCAGACATCCATTTTCATCATATAATGTGATGAAGTATAATCCTGAATTTTCAGGCATCAACGTAGCATCCAAGCAATTCTCACAATCTGCATTTACAATCGGATTCCATTCAATGGTATCGATGTTCTGTGAAAGAACGTTTGTTAACAAGTTCACGTCCACTGATTCTCCCCACTCTATTTCAACGAATCTTGGATTTACATCGAGGTCCACATCAAATCCTTCTGAAAGTTCGATGATCGTATCGTGTACGCATCCGTTACCATCTTCAACAAGGAACTCATATGTACCAGGTCCAAGATTTGTATATACACCTGAAGAACTTGAATTTGATCCATTCATTGTCCATTGGTATGGACCTTCTCCTCCAACTACACTTGATACATCAATGAATCCATCATTGACTCCCAAACAAGGTGGACTTGAAGCGAGTGCATCGAATCCTGTTGGTACATTCAGATTTGCATTGACAATCACACTATCCAATGCAGTACAACCATTCAATGTGTTGAATACTTCTAGATAGTAAGTACCCGGCTGATCGACTGAAGGATTCAAACCAGATCCACCTGATAGGATTTCTCCATCAGCAGTAGTCCATTCGTATTCAAACTCATTTCCTGACGCTGTTCCTGCTGCATTAAGACTTACTGCACTACCATCACATGGTAATGTAAGCCCCAATCCTGCATCAACATCCGGGAAGGCTGAAATATCATCAACCGATATCGTGTCCTGATTCACACAACCATTGGCATTATCTATAGACTCAAGAATATAGGTTCCAGCTTGTGAAACATCCTGTGTAAGTTCAGTACCCAGTTCATTACCATTTTCATCATACCACTGATGTGTAATGGTCATTCCTGTTTGTGAATTGGTTGCATCAAGGCTTACGAATGTATTATTACAATCTATAGCCAATGCTTCATCGATATTAATGATTGGATATTCCTCTCTGTCTTCTATAAACATCGTATCCAATGATGTACATCCACTTAATGTGTCGATGGCTTCAAGGATTACTTCACCAGATTGACTCACTGTGTAATTTAATGCCACAACTACGTCATCAGCGAAATACCAAATGTATTCTACATTCGGCTCTTGTTCAGCCTCTAATAGAATTGATGCAATTTCACAGTCAATAATGTTATCAGGACTTGCCAAGATAACTGCAACTGGAACTGTTGCTTCGTCAATCACTTCAACAACAGATTGTACTGTACAATCAAGTGCCAAATCTGTAACATTCAAAGTATAGAACCCTGGAGTACTCACATCAATAAATTGATCTGATCCAACTGAGTTACCATCTGCATCAACCCATTCTAAACTATAGCCGGCACCTGTAGTTGTATTCTCTCCTCCGATCGTCACCTGAGTAACATCACAATTAAGAATTACATCAGGTCCTGCGTCAGATACAGCCGTACAGTTACAATTTGGAGCAGTCACTCCGCCTGTTCCTGTACATCCTGTAACACTATCTACCATATCTAATGTGAAGTCAACTTCAGAAGGAACTCCTGTGATCTCCCACATTCCTGATCCAAGATCAGTTACATCATATCCATCAGGACTTGATATCTGAATATTGTCATCAGTAGAGATAATCACAGTATAACTCGTAAGGTCAACTGTACACTCAATATTTTCTACAAAGAACTGTGGTGTATCAAATGCCACTACAGTAAAGCTTGCAGTTGTTGTACATCCTATTGTGTTTGTAACTGTTACAACATACTCGCCACTTTCGCTCACATCGATACTTTGCGTTGATTCCCCATTTGACCATGCGTATGAATCAAAATCGTCATTCACAGTAAGATTTGCTGTTTGTCCTTCACAGAATCCAGCGTCACCACTGATGCTAGTAACAGGATCAGCTACGCTGGTCACTTCGACTTCATCAATGAGTGTACAATTGAGTGCAAGGTCAGTAACGGCGATTGTATACGTTCCTGCATCACTTACAGTAACATTGGCATCAGTACCAATCTGGTTTCCTGAATCATCAGTCCAAACTATATCGAAACCTGTGCCTGAAGTTGTTGCAGGTCCTCCTAACGTCACTGTAGGATTATTACAGTCAATGACCATATCTGCTCCAGCATCAGGTACTGCATCACAAGTACAATCTGGAGCAATTACTGTTGCATCAGAGCTACATCCTGTTTGTGAATTTTCGACAGTTATATTGAAGCCAACATCGATTGTCGCTCCACTTATTGTAAATGTTCCATCTCCATTGTCATTGACATCGAGACCTGCATCATTGGTAACAATGTCTCCATCAGTTGTAACGGTCACTTGATAAGATGACAGATCTCCTGCACAGATAGTAGAAAGGTCAATACTTGGATTGTCTTCTACTGTCACAACAAAGCTTGTTTCTCCTGTACATCCGTTGGCATCACTAACTGTTACAGTGTATGTGTTTGATTCTGTTACTTCGATATCTTGTGTACTAGCACCATTTGACCATTCATATCCTGCATAATTTTCAGTAACTGCTATACTTGCCGATTCACCCGGACAAATGGCAGGATCACCAGCAACTTCTGGTGTAGGATCATCAATTTGTGTGATCACTACTTCATCAGTCACTGTACACATTAATGCTAAATCTGTAACATTCAATGTGTATGTTCCTCCACTGGTTACTATAATTGATGGGTCACTGCTAATCTGAGCTCCATTTTCATCAACCCAAGATATCTCGAAACCAGCACCAGAAGTGGTACTCGCTCCACCCAAACTGATGGTCATATTATTACAATCAATTTGTGCATCCGGTCCGGCGTCAGCGATTGCACTACATTCACAATTTGGAGCAGGTACAGAGAAGCTATCAGAGCAACCTGTAACTGAGTTTTCAATTGTGTATGTAACATCTGTATTTGTGCTGATACCAGAGATTACAAATACTCCATTGCCAAGATCTTCAACCGTTCCTTCTGCAGAAGTCACGACATCACCATCGGTTGTGATTTCAACATCGTAGTTAACCATATCAGCGCTACAGTTAATGGCATTGACACTCATGGTTGGATTTGCATTACCATTGACAGTGATCTCGGTAGAAGCTACACATCCATTACCATCAACGACGGTAACGCTGTATGTGCCTGCACCGACTTCAATCGTTGGAAGCATTTCATCTGTAGACCAAGTGTAAGAAGAGTACGTTTCAGACAATGAAAGAGTACTTGTTTCACCTGGACACAATTCTGTATCACCTTGAATTTCTGGAGTAGGCAATGGCAGAACATTGATTTCAATAGAACCAATTCCTGTACATTGACCTGAAGCATCTGAAACCAAGACTTCATAGATACCAGCTTCTGTCACTTCAATGGTTTGCGTAGTCGCGCCTGTAGACCATTCAAAAGAAGCAAAGTTTCCTGCATCAATGGTTGAGCTTTCTCCTTCACAAATTTCTGTATCACCAGTGACCTGAGGCATTAATGAATTTTCTTCACTAATATCAATGGTTGCTATGCTTTCACATCCGTTTCCATCTGTCACAGTCACACTAACTGGTCCTTGGCTGCTTACTTCAATTGATTCTGAATCATCGCCTGTTGACCAGCTATAGCTTGACCATTGTGCACCCGCACTCAAGGTAGTTGATGATCCAGGGCAGTATGTACTTGACCCGCCAATTTGCGCTTGCTCCACATCGTAAGGAGCTGTTAATATACTTGTTGAAGATTCACAACCGTTATCATCTGTTACAGTGACACTAATAAGATCGGCATCACCTATTGAGATGGTTTGTGTGTTATCTCCTGTTGACCACGAATATGATGTATAAGTACCTGCATCCAACATTGTGGATTCTCCAGGACAGTAATTCGGATTACCCATTATTTCAGGAGTTGGAAGACCAACTTCATCAACAGTGATACTTCCTATCCCTTCACATCCATTTGCATCTATTACAGTAACCGTGTAAACTGCTCCTTCGTTTACAACTATATTCTGGGTAATATCTCCTGTTGACCATTCGTAAGAATCATAATTCTCTGCCACATTTAGATTTGCATTGTTTCCAGCGCAAATGCTAATATCTCCTTCCACCGTCGGTATCGGATTTTCATTTACAGTCACCATTACACTAGAAGTTCCTGTACATCCTGATGCGTCTGAAACAGTCACAG
>JAHDDD010000394.1 GCA_020629535.1 Saprospiraceae bacterium | reverse complement strand
CGGAAATAATAGGTGATGTGCTTGTTTTCATCATCGTCGCCAAAGCTGATGACCGTTTCTTCGTCATCGTCACCGTATCCCAATTGAGCTGGACCGGAAGACCAGTTGCTGTCATCAAATGAAAGTGACGTCCAATCTGTAGGAGCTGCTTCACCACTGTCATCATATTTCCAGATGGAGCCTTTGGAGATCTCAGTATTATTCCCGGTATTGGCCCAACCCTTGAATTCATATCCGGGTAATGGAACAGCCTCTAAGCGCAATGCCTGATCTTCAAACCATTGACCTGTCCATTGATCGTCAGGGATTTTTGTATTGTTGATATGTACTGATCCCATTCCTGACGGAACAACAGATATGCTCAATGCGTGATCTGGAGAAAGATCAAATTCATCGCGCATGTCCTCGATGAGAAAACCCGGTCGTTGATTGGCGAAAGAATGCAGGTATGCTACTTCACCTTCCCAAAATTCTACCGACTCAATACCATCGCCATAGCCAGAGGTGGTTTCGCCCCAACGGTCTACATGTCTTGGTATTTCAGGTCTGATTTTTTCTGCAAACTCATTTACGATCTTGCTGATCCGACGTTGGTTGAAAGTGACATATTGATGAAGCGCATAACTGGCAATGAACTCATTTCTGAATCCTTCATTATCCAGCAAGCTGCTCAGGATAGAGCGCACCCAAAAGTAGTCGCTATTTTCATTTTCACTTATAAAGTAATTGATGCCATCATTGGTTCGGCCAGACATTCCACGATCAAAATCTTGTAGAATAAATCTCCACTTTCCTTCTGTGTTTTTCGGTTTCCACATTTGAACATTATGGCCAAAACTTGAATTGCTAGCCCAAAGTTCTGATAGGAAAAAGTCAATGGTATTTTGAATGTCCAGTACTTGGGTGACGGCTTCGTATGCGTCATTGTCCTGTAAGTCTTCATTAAGCAAGTCGCGAAGATGCATGTAAGCGATGCTATCACCTTGTTCGACCAATCCGTCGTTTTCTATTAGGTCGTACTCATTGCCGAGGTATCCGAAATTGTCTTCAATAAATCCTTCATCGACCCTTGATCTGAGATTGTGTATGCCCATATATTCACCATTGATATACGCTACGGCTGGTCGATATCCGCTGGTTTCGAGATCCATATGTTCGGTGGTGATGTATTGGCAAATGGCATCGCGAAAGAGGGTAGAGCTCCAGTCGCTTCCAGAAGCTCTCAAGATGAAATTATCAAATTTCTTTCTTCGTCGATCAAAGAAGAGGTTGTAATCAAGGTTGTTGTTTTCGTATTCATTGTCAAAATAAATGCCGAGCATCTTTTGTGGTAATTCCCACGAATTCAAACCATTGACGCGGGTGCCGACTTGTTCATTGATAGAAGCTCTGTTGCTTCCATCGTTTTCGAACAATTCAATATTGATGGGATATTCCCAAGTCGGTTTAAAATCTTGGACGTATATACCTGTATCCTCATCCCAAAAATATTCCGGGTCACCGGCCAAAGAAATGACAGGCAATTGATGATCGGTAAATGGACTTCCTATTAAATAACTCTGTGTTCTTGCCGGTCCGGGAATGAAATTGTTTTCGAATACCTTGGCTCTGATGATGGTTGTTTCATTGACTGTCAACGGACCTGTGTATATGTCCGAATTTATCGTTGGTTCTGATCCATCTGTTGTGTACCTTATCTCTCCGTCAATGCTTGAAATTGAGGTTTCGAATCCGTTGGCGTATATTCCTCCCCGTTGACTAAACTTGGGTTTAAAGAAAGTGATGCCATCGTAAGCATAAGTATTGTTTGATGCACCAGGCGTTGGTTCAGTGAAGAATCCGATGGCTACACTACCGTCTTCTTTCCTGCCCATTGAAATGTCGGTGCGTTGATGTAGAAATGAGATGGTATCGATTACCAAGGTGTCACGATCGTAAAGACCAATGGATTCTCCACTTCGCGAAAGTTTAAAATTGGTATGCAATAAGGTGTCTTGGACATCGGCCCAGATCAAAAGATATTGCCCCGCCTCAATGCTTGTGTTTGCTGGAATGGTCCATTTGGTTTCATTGAGCAAATTGTCCGTAAGGAAATAGCCTGTGAGATCAACGCTTTGGTTGCCAATGTTGTAAAGTTCAATCCAATCACCACTGTCTTCAAAATCAGGATCTTCAATGATCGATGAGTTGGAGCACATCCATTCATTGATGACGATTTGAGCATTGACCTGGTGGATAAAAATCAGGCCAAGGAAGATGCCAAATAGCTTGTGGAAAAGGTTCATTTTAGCAGGAATAGTTAAGAACTACAAGTTAAGAAACTATTCCTGCAATTTACATTAATTTAACCTTCAACCAATTCTCGGCCGGCTTCAGTGAAAGCCTCAAGATCGCCCAAAAGTGCTTTTGCCTGCTCTGCAATTACTTGAAGTTCACCGACATTTTGCTCGAGTTTTTGACGGATACTGCTGGCCACCAACACCATGTGAAAGTCATTTCCAGACTCAAGAACCGAGGTTATTTTATTGATGGAAATTTCAGCTTCACGATAATTCTTATCCCACTTGGCTTTCAGTTCTTTGTTTTTAGCCAGCTCTTCATTTCTCAATGATTCTTTGGTGATGGCATTGCTCAATTGGTCAAGTTCAGCAAAGTAATCGTTGGATGATTGGCCTACTTTTGCGAAGTCACCTTGCAATTTATTATAACGGTTTTGTATACCCGTCCATTCTTTTTCAAAGTCTTTGCTGACTTTTGGCAAGTCAGGATTTTCTGCGCTCAGATCTTTTTCTGCTTCCTCCAAACTGGAAACGAGGTTTGAAGAAAGTTTTATTCTGTTTTTTTCGAACGATTCAATAGACGCTTTCAATTTTTCACCATGCTTCAAGGCGCCTCGGGTGGTGTCCCATTTGCATGAGCTCAACAATAGTGTTGTGAATAATCCGAATATTAGTATTTGTTTCATTCTTTTTTGGTTTTAAACAGCTGCAAAAGTAAACATATTATAATATCAATGTTACCTCCAAAAAATGTTTAACGTGAAATTTTAAATATTTCAAACCTCTTTTAATTAAAAGGTTTTGCACTTATCAATGTAGGATTTACTTTATAAATCCATACCTTTTTCCTTTTTGCAAGATCAAAAAGGAAAAAAAGATCTTCCCGATTTAAAGCGGCGCCAAATGGCAGGCTCCCACACCCAATTTATCCCGATGTATCGGGACCAAATCGGGATGGCCATGCTCTTTTCCAATCTAATTGTAAAACCTGATATAGGAAATTTGATCTCTGATAATATTAACTTTTAAAAGCAGGAACATCATATATTTGATTCATAAAATTTTATCATTGAATACACATCGCCTAAAGTCTGCTTTTCAATTTTATAAGGATGCCGTGACGCCTTATCAGGTGCACGCACCTTTTGCTTTCAATATTATGAAGGAGGTGGTTTTTAATAACAGGTATTATTATGCATTCAATGATCTTGCACGATTGAGACAATGGTATTCTGCGAGTCCGAATGAAGTAGCGACCAATGATTTG
>JAHDDD010000393.1 GCA_020629535.1 Saprospiraceae bacterium | reverse complement strand
CCAGTTGAAAGTGAGCTTTTTTTCAAGCAACTTTTTTCAGTAATTCAAGAAGCAGAAGTTCATAAAGAACCTCCTTTCTTTTTCTTTGAAAAAATTACTGTCGTTTTTGGCGAATTTATATACATCCCGATTCTATATTTTTTTATGGCAAATTTCAGAAGAAGAGAGACTCATATATTGATGTTATGGTTTGCTCTTCCACTTATTCTATTGTCAATTCCTGAAACCAAACGGATCACATATTTACTCCCAATTTCAATTCCAAATTACGTAATGATCAGTTTCACGTTTTTGAAAACTTTCTTTTCATACAGTCAAAATACATCGAATCGTAAGATTAAAATTTTATTAATGGTAGCACTACTGGGTATGCCCATAAAATATTCAATAGAAAGAATTAAGCCTTTCGGTAAAAAAGACAAATTGTCTTTGTGGAAAAAAGAAATGAATGAATTTATGCTACATCAAAAAGGCAAGGTTGTCATTTACAATGAACCAAAATATATAGATGCAATGTTTTATTTTGATATAATTTCATATGACCATATTTTGTCAATAGATCAAATAAATGAATTGCAAAATCATGGTTTTCAAGTATGTTATAAAATAAAGAACAAATATGATTGTCACTAAATTTCACTATTTTTTTGGGAATATACTCTTTGGTGCGATTTGATCAATCGTTTTATCATAGTGCCTAGGTTTCCCGGATCTTGGATTTACCTCGAATTTCAAACTATTGATCATTAAAGCTACACCCACTCCATTAATCTTAGTTTCTATTCGGGTGTAAGAGCCAATACCATATGTTTGGACAAATCTTGATTTATTCCAGAAATTGACATGATTCAGAGAATAGTTATAGCAATTTCCAATATCGGTCGCATGACTGTTGCTTCTTTCTATAATAATGACGTATCCACCACGATAATTGAAACGATATTTGATTATCTTCTTTGATCTTTAATGTCGATGCTTAGTATCTACTTATCTAAATAAAAGCATTAAACACAGCCAGTTTTATATATTTGCAACACAAATATTTAGTTGTGAGCATATTGATTTTCCTAATAGTATCATACATCCTTTTGTCCATCAGCCTTTACATGATTTTCCCGAAAATGGGAATTGATGCGGTCAAAGGGCTGATTCCCGGAGTCAACTTTATTGAATGGTGCAAAGCTGTCGGTAGACCGACCTGGCATGTGGCTTTATTGTTGTTTCCGATCGTCAATTTTTTCATATTCGCCGGAATGTGCATTGACCTAGTTCGGTCATTTAAAAAATACAAATTCAGCCACAGTGCTGGAGCGGTAATTTACCCGCCTGCCATGTTTGCTTGGATCGCGAGAGATGAAAAAGCAAGTTATGTCGGCCCATCATTGACGATGGAAAAAGATTATCGTCAACAATTACTTGAAGCAAAAGAATCAGGTAATGAAAGAAAATATAAACGATTGCTCGAAACCAATCCATACAAAAAGTCTGGAGGACGAGAATGGGTTGAATCAATCATCTTTGCAGTTTTTGCTGCTGCTTTTATCCGTATGTTTCTTATTGAAGCATATGTCATTCCTACTCCGTCCATGGAAGGATCATTGAATGTAGGAGATTATCTTTTTGTTTCAAAAGCGCATTATGGAATTAGAACACCGATGACGGTTGCTATGATTCCTCTTCTTCATAATAGAATTCCATTTTTCAATACAGAGTCATATTTGAAGAAACCATCGCTACCTTACAAAAGATTACCGGCTATTGAAGACATTGATAGGAATGATCCAATCGTGTTCAATTGGCCTGTTGGAGATAGTGTTTACGTTACCCGTATGCGTCCGTACTCTGTTGAGCAAGTTATGAGAGACAGACACCATTCTGCAGGTGATCGCGAATTGGCTGCCAAAATGAGAAAGAAAGATTATCATGTCAGGCCCATTGACAAAAAAGATCACTATATAAAAAGATGTGTTGCTGTTGCAGGTGATAGTCTTCAAATAAAAAACAGACAGATTTTCATCAATGGTCAGGAAGCAAAGAATCCTGAGCATATGCAATTCCTATACAAAGTTTCTGGTTCTCTTAATCGAAACCAATTGGAAGATTGGGGCATCGATGATGCTGATCGGATCAATCTTGGTAATGGTGTGAATGCCTACTACTTAGATTTAGGACAGGCAGAAAAACTGAAATCATTGGGTGGCGGAGTCTCGGTTGAATTTTATCCACAAGGAAACAAACCCGGAAAGGTCTTTCCTCACAACGCCAAACTTTTCCCTGGTTGGACCATTGACAATTACGGTCCCATTTGGATTCCTAAGGCTGGCGAAACGATTCAATTGAACCAGAAAAATATAGCCTTATACAGACGTGCAATTCATGTTTATGAAGGCAATGACGTCGTGCAAAAAGGAGGCAAGTTGATCATTAATGGAGAAGCTGCTACTGAATATACTTTCAAGCAAGATTACTTTTGGGCAATGGGTGATAACCGACACAACAGTGAAGATTCACGTGCTTGGGGCTTTGTGCCACATGATCATATTGTAGGAAAACCGCTTTTCATTTGGTTTTCTACCAAGGATGGCAATATCTTCAAGGGTATTAATTGGGACAGATTATTTACATCTGCCAGTAAACATTGATATAATGAAAGGGACCCTTAAAAATACGCTATTGATACCATGTCTGATCTTCTTTGCTCAGTCAATGATGGCTCAAGACTTGCCTGTTTCCAATTTGTATCTTTTTACATTGACAGAAAAAGAAACCGGCTATTCTCTTAGGTATCCAAAATTCTTAACCGTATTTAACAAAGATGGTTACAACAATCAACCAAATTTTGCATCAGACTTTGACATTTATCTTTCCTCCAATTATGGAAAAAATGGATCTATAGAGGTCATTAAATTAAATCTGTTTGACAAGCAATTGACGAAGGTGACAAATACGCCCGAGAGTGAGTACTCTCCCACTTTTGTAAGTGATGAAATATTGTCAACTGTTCGTGTAGAATCAGATGGCGAGACCCAGTCATTGATGATCTATGATCCAAATATGCAGACTGCTCCAAGAAGATTGATGCCAAGAATAGGCAATGTCGGTTATCACGAATGGATCAGCGATTCTGAAGTTGCCTTGTTTCTCGTCAGAGATGGTGGTCATCGATTGGCCATAGCCAATGTTTTTGACAATAAGATGGACATGGTGGTTACCAATATTGGAAGGACTTTAAAATATGATGGCAAACGATATTTGTACTTTACACAAAAGAACAATGATGGGTCGTCATTTATTAAAAAGTATGACACCCAGAAAAAGCAAACCTATACCGTCGTAAAAGCATTGGAAGATGTGGAAGACTTCGAGCTTATGCGCAATGGTACCTTGCTTGCAGGGAAAGGCAGTCGTCTTTATTTCTATACTCCAAACGAAACCGCTGGATGGACCGTCATTGATGATCTTTCAAAGTATGACATTTCTGATATCACGCGAATTGAAGTTCGTAAGAATAAAATAATTCTTGTAAACAACGAAGGTTGATCATATA
>JAHDDD010000392.1 GCA_020629535.1 Saprospiraceae bacterium | reverse complement strand
AAAAACGAACCCAAAAAATCATCCCGATTTAAAGCGATGCTCATTGCCGGCTCCCGCACCTAATTTATCCCGATGTATCGGGACCAAATCGGGAGGGCCGACCCGCATTGTTTCAACCTCCTGATTAAAGAAAAAAATGTATTTAATTAACATTTCTCCACTTTCAAAAATTTACTGGACATCCATTAGCTGAGACCGAGCCAAATGAAATGGCTTCATTGGGGAGACACAAAGAGAAGAAAATTAATTTTTAGGCTTCGACGTGAAGAGCGGCTTGTCTTGCGAGAAGGGCTGTTTCTTCTTCTACTCTGTCGGGATCTTGTACACAACAATCTACTGGACACACAGCGGCACATTGTGGCTCGTCATGAAATCCTTTGCATTCAGTACATTTATCAGGAACGATGAAATAGATATCATCATCTATAGGTGTCTGTTTTGCGTCATGTTCAACCTGTTTTCCATCTTCTAAGGTGTATGGAGAGGTGATCTTTGTGCCTTCTGCAATGGTCCATTCAAATCCACCTTCATAGATGGCATTGTTTGGGCATTCAGGCTCGCAAGCTCCGCAATTGATACATTCGTCTGTGATAATGATTGCCATAATACTAACGCTTCAACAAATTTAGGACCAAAGCAATAAAGATATATGCCAAAGATCCTACTAAAAGAGAAAAATCGACATTGATCATCAATGCGATCAAAAAGATAATAACAACTAAAATGGGTCCAGGGTTCTCTTTAAATTTAAAAAATCCTCCTTTGAGTGAAAACATCTTGATATTGCTCAGCATCAAACTCGACAGAAAAAGTGGAATACAGATGTAAACGACGTCATTGGAAAATATGTTCGTTATCGTTGGTACATTGGCTTCATAGGCGAGGAAAATTCCTAATAAAACCATGGTACCTGCAGGTGTGGCAAGTCCCAAAAAATGATCTTTTGCTTCCAAAACATTGAACTTGGCGAGTCTCAATGCTGCACCTCCGGCGAAGATCAAACCTGCCATTACTGACAATGATTCGTTACTTCCCAACTTGGTATAAATGAAGCCAGGAACAATGCCAAAGCTCACCATATCACAAAGTGAGTCCAATTGTTTTCCGAATTCTCCTGAGGTATGAAGTGCACGGGCAATCAATCCATCGAAAATATCAAAAAACATGGCTGCAAAAACGAAAGCAACACTCATTCTGAGGTTATCTTGAAGCAAGGCAAGGTATCCAAACACGAGATTCGCGAGGGTCAGAATATTAGGAATGTAACTCTTTGTTATCAAGATGCATTAGGATTGAACAGTCAAAACTAAACTTAATTTGTGTAAATAAACAATCTTTTGGAGTCAGAGACCGGAGGTTTAATGCCACCTAAAAGTTTAACAATTGGGCTTTTTATTAAGAAAGCCTTTAAAAGATTCGTGAACTAATTAGGCCAATAAATCGGTTTAAATATTGATATTTGAAGTCAATTCGCTGATCAGTCAAACCACTTTAAATTTGAGAATCATGTTTAGAAAAATTCTACCTCTAATATTACTCATCAGCCTTCCAATGTTTATTTCTGATTGTGCACGAAATCCAGTGACTGGAAAGAAAGAAGTGATGCTCATGTCAGAAGCCAAGGAGCAGGCTTTGGGTGACCAATCTGATCCGGGAATTGTAGCTGCTTATGGACTTTATGAGGATGCCCAAATGCAGGCATTCATCAATGAGAAAGGTCAACAAATGGCTAAAGTTTCACACAGACCCGATTTAAAATATACTTTCAGAATATTGGATTCACCAGTGGTCAATGCTTTTGCATTGCCGGGCGGTTATGTTTATTTCACACGTGGGATCATGGCTCACTTCAATAATGAAGCGGAATTTGCAGGCGTGCTCGGTCATGAAATTGGTCACGTAACAGCGAGACATTCGGCGAAGCAATATACCGCACAAATGCTTGGCCAAGTCGGATTTATTGCTGGGCTTGTGGTAAGTGAAAAATTCAGAGGACTCGCAAATGAAGCAAGTCAAGGTCTCGGATTGATGTTCTTAAAATTTGGAAGAAATCATGAAACGGAATCTGACAGATTGGGTGTAGAATATTCCACTAAGATAAATTACGATGCTCATGAGATGGCAGACTTTTTCCAAACTTTGAACAGACTTCAACAAAAAGCAGGTGCGAGTATTCCTGATTTTCTTTCAACGCATCCAAACCCCGTTGATAGATATGGAAAAGTGCATGCTGAAGCAGATAAATGGCAAGCTGAATATCCAAACAATTACAAGGTAAATAGAGACCAGTATTTGAAACTCATCGATGGTATTGTATTTGGTGAAGACCCAAAACAAGGGTTTGCAGAAAACAACAAATTCTATCATCCTGAATTAAAATTCCAATTCCCATATCCAAATGGCTGGCAATTGCAAAATGCTCCTACGATGGTACAGATGGCTCCTCAAGATGGGAAAGCATTGATTCAATTTACCATTTCATCTGAAAAAACATTGAATGCCGCGGCAAACAAACTTGTTCAAGATGCGCAGCTCACTGTCGTTGATAACAGAAATATCAAAGTGAATGGAATGAACGCATTGGCCGTATTGGCCGATCAGGTTCCTCAGCAACAGCAAGGTCAGCCACAACAACAAGGTCAGTCCGCTATCAGAATTTTGAGTTATTTTATTGAATATGGAGGCTACATCTACATGTTCAATGGAATGGCATTGAAAGAAGATTACAATCGTTTTAGCAATGCGTTCAAAAACACATTCGCTAAATTCAATAAATTGACAGATCCGGAAAAACTGAACAGAAAACCTTGGGTTATCAAAGTGGTAAAAGTTCAAAATGGTGGACCGCTAAATAACGTATTGAAAAGCTATGATGTACCAGCTGATCTTATTGAAGATATGGCCATAGTGAATGGGATGCAAGCCACTGACAGAGTTGAAAGAGGTGATATGCTCAAGGTCCTAACAAAGAAAATGAATTGACCTGGTAGGAAAAAGTGAAGGAGAACAAGGACAAAGGGCAGTTTTGCCTAAACTAAATGTACCTCCGTCTGTTTAGTACACATGCTGGAATTTAAGATGAGATTATTAGTGTTTCTTTTCGGTTTGATGGCATTTCAGACCATGGCACAGGAGGTTGAAATTTATGGTTTGATTACTGACGCAAAGACAGGCGAACCATTGATTGGAGTGAATGTGATTTTAGAAGGTACTGACAAAGGTGCATCTACTGACCTTGACGGTAAATTTATGATTTCGGTCGAACCGGGGAGTTGGAACTTTACTGCAAGTTATCTTGGATATTTGCCCAACACTCGGAGTAACGTGATCGTCACATCCAAAGGAAATGATGATTTGAATTTTGAGATGACCGAAAGTGGTCTCGAACTTGGAGAGGTGGTGGTTCGCGCAAATCCATTTCAGCCTTCATTGGTGACTCCCCTATCGCTTCAACGGTTATCGCCAGAGGAGATCAAAACATATCCGGGTGGAAACAATGATATTGCAAAAGTTGTCCAAAGTCTTCCTGGTGTATCAGGATCGATTGGTGGATTTAGAAATGATGTGA
>JAHDDD010000391.1 GCA_020629535.1 Saprospiraceae bacterium | reverse complement strand
AGCCGAGGAAAAGGGCGCCCAGATCAAGAATGGTTATGAGATGCTGATATTACAGGCCGAGAAATCATGGGAGATCTGGAATCGTAAATAAACACGAAAATAAATGGAAGACAAAGAGAATCCCCCGAGTCTGGATTTTCAAAATACACAGATCGCTTATGCCCATAAAACCGATCAAGAGCTGAAAGAAACATCTCGTTTGTTCACGCTAATGAACAAACCATCATTGGTTGGTATCGGATCAAATCTGGGATTGACAGCCATCAAATTGCAGTTCCCTCTGATTCAACGATTGATCAAGAATACAATCTTCAAACAATTTGTAGGAGGCACCAATTTGTTGGATTGTCAAAAAACCATTGACCATCTGTATCAAAACAAAACATTGACCATTTTGGATTATGGTGCAGAATCAAAGTCTGAAGAAGCTGATCTCGATCATGTCCGTGATGAAACAGTAAGAGCAATTCAATTGGCTGCTTCGAATAATTCGGTGCCAGCCGTAAGTACAAAAATCACCGGACTGGCAAAAAATGAACTGCTTGAAAAACTCAACAAAGATGAGCAACTAAATTCTGCAGAAGAACACGAGTTCCAAAAATTATATCAGCGACTCAATGCTATCTGTGAGGAGGCCTATAATTTAAAAGTTTCGATATTCATCGACGCCGAAGAAAGTTGGATGCAGATTGCGATGGACCGGTTGGTGAATGAGATGATGGCACAATACAACAAAGACAAGGTAACCGTCTGGAATACTTTCCAATTATACCGAAAAGATAAATTAGACTTTCTAAAAGAATGTCACCAAAATGCAATGGACCAAGGATATATGTTGGGTGCAAAATTGGTGCGAGGAGCGTATATGGACAAAGAGTCACTGCGTGCAGAGCAAGAAGGTTATCCCAATCCAATTCAAGATACCAAAGACGATTCAGACAGAGATTTTAATTTGGCCATCGGCTATTGTGTGACCCATTATGAAACTATTGGTTCTTGTTGTGCTTCACACAATGCTGAAAGCAATCTTCTACAAGCTCGACTTATCGCTGAAAACCAATATGACCGAAGACATCCGCATCTGAATTTCTGTCAATTGTATGGTATGAGTGACAACATTACTTTTAATCTTGCACAAGCTGGTTATAACGTCGCTAAGTATGTGCCTTACGGTCCCGTGAAAGAAGTCATTCCATATTTGATACGAAGAGCAAAAGAGAACTCTTCAGTAACAGGAGATATGAGCCGCGAGTTGAGTTTTATTCTTACCGAAATGAAGAGGAGAGGTCTAAAGTGATCAGTCGACTTGCGATTTATCACCGCGCTTGGGATGTCAAAGAGATTGTGAAGCGAGAGCAAGAGGTCGAAAACTTTGGAAGTGATGTAGCGAAGACAAGATAAAACGTTTGGTAATAAAACAGCGAAGAGAAAAGAAATGTAAGTGCAAGTCCAAGTATCAAGCGCAATTCATTGTAAAGAACTTTTGTCCTTCCATTCCCGAAGGAAGGATTTAAAAAGGTGATGCGATGGAGCGATCAAGCGACAATCGCTTAAGTTCAAGTTTCAATCCCCAATAATTGTCTCATTGCCTCATTGCCTCATCCTATAAAATTGTCCTTCCAACTCCTCAAAAAATTGCCTCATTGCCTCATTGCCAAATTGCCTCATTGTCAAATTGAAAATCTTTGATGGAATTATAAAAACTTATTTAAGACTATGTTGTTGAGCCTCAGGCTTTGCAAGAATCCGTCTTATTCCTCTAAAGTATATGAAAAACAAACCGAGCAAAACAGCACCAATTCCTATGATTAAATTAAAATTTGAATTTGATCTGGCTTTAACTTTTTCGATTTGCTTTTGAAGATATGCTTCGCTTTCACCTGGATTGTCAGGCTGGTAATGAATGGTGATGAACGACTCCAATTCAGCTGGAGAACCAAAAGAAAAATTTCCTTCATATTTCTTATCATCGACTGAATAAAAATACTTAGAAGAATACATTTTGATTCCTTTGATTTTAGTCTCTTTGTAGACGCTGTCAACGACTGCAATCGTTTGTCGGCCATTGTTCAGCAGATTTTCAAGTTGGGCGAGTTCGGCTTCTGCTCCTCCAAAGTATTGTTGGAGGCCGACACTGCCAAACATTATTGCTCCTATGCCGATCACAATATTGATTATTCCTGAAATAATTCTCATAATTATAGTTTAGTTGGTTTTTAATCATTCATCATCAGCCTGATGGAAAGACCAATTGCTGAAATCGAATTTTTGAATTCATTTACATCCGAAAAGGCATCGGTTAAATAATATTCAACATGTGGCTCAATTGCCAATGTGAAATTAGCACCCAATAAAATTTCATATCCAATACCTAGTTTTACTTTTATCAAATTATTATTAGCAACTGCTTCCGCACCGGATGGATCAAGATCCTCTTCACCGCATACGAAATGAATGATGCTACCTTGGTTGATAATATTAACCATGTATTCTGCTCCACCAGAAATAAAGATACTTCGATTTTTTAATGGTGAAAAGTTCAATTCCAAAGGGATACCTAGAAATGTGCTTTCCATACGGATTTGCCTCCATGAATTGAAGATATCAACCCCTCCATTCCCATTGTGATCACAACCCCAAAGAGGACTGAAATCTTTTATTCCATTGAAATTGAGTTTAGTGTAATTAAGACCGGTAATCAATTTCCATTTTGGACCAATCTTGCGCGAATAAGCAATGCCCATTGAAAAGTTCAATTCATTGTAGCTTTCTTCATGTTGACTTTCAAAGCTAGTCCAAAGCGGATTCACTTTTACGCCAAAACTTTGTACACTTTCTTCTTGTGAGTATGATTGAAATGACGAACACAAAAGAAGTAAAAAGGGAACAATTGATAGTGATAATTTCATTAAGTCAAATTTGTGTTTGGTCATGCCTCATAATGCATAACAGAAACAAGATATATAAAATAAAAAGTTTATTGAAAATAAGTTTATGCCTTATCCTTTAAAACATGTTGCCAATCAGGATTCGAGCTACAAAGATTTATAAATGCTTCTTCAGTAAATTTTTCATCCTTCCAAAATATCTTTCTAACATCATTGCCGCCCAACCAAGGCAACTGATCTTCGATTACATCAGAAGAATGTGTTGCAGCAGGAATCTTTTGGTCCCAAAAAAAGCGGAGAATCATGACGATGAGATCAAGGTTATTTTGGAAATGATTAGTGTTGAATGTTACCACCATTCTATGGTCAAAAAAGTGGCTTTTGATTCCGGCATGAACATATGCTGCAGGTACACCATCATATCGATTGTCTTTGCATTTAATCCAAAAATATTGATGATCAATAATGTTGGTGTGTATATGCTTAAGATCAATGTCCAAATGTTTTGCTAAGTCTGATATAATTTGATGACTCGGGACCTTTTTCTTGATATAAATTTCTATGTCAGAATTAGTGCTCAGTGTCATTTCTCAAAGTATTTTTGTTCTTCAAAACCTAATATGTTTCAAACATAAAATTCACATTTTAAGATTTACCATATAGGCATATAGAAATGTAGTAATCAATGTTCTTGACTTCTA
>JAHDDD010000390.1 GCA_020629535.1 Saprospiraceae bacterium | reverse complement strand
GGTCGGGTTTGGCTGATCGTCAAGTCGATGGCTTCGCCCATAGAAATGGTTTTGCCCACGGAATAAGAAGGATATTGAGCAATGATATACGCCTTTTCTAGTTCAGTGATTTCTCCATCTTGACTGACAGTACCAATGATCAGATTACTTTGGTTGAGAATAAATTCGGCGACACTGATTTGTTTGCACTTAAGATCCGGAATTTCGATCTGGCCTCCGCCTCTTTTACTCAATACAAATTCTAATGTTCCACCTTTCTCGATCGTTACATTATTGGCGTTTCCTCGTGAAGAAATGATCTTTCTATCATTATACCATACCTCAAGTATGTGATCCGGTTCTCCAGGATCATAAATGTATCCGCGTACTTTGGAATTGATATCGAGGTAGCCTAGCTCTCTCTTTTTACTTTCAAATTGCTTACCGTACAATGCTGGCAAATTATCAAGGTTTAACAAATCAGCAGTGTACTTTGCAGTAGTAACATATACCTTTCTGTTTTCCTTTACTTTAGAATAAGCCACTGGATTCTGATCTAAAATTTCACCTCCAGATTTACCAACGATGTGAATCGAATCATTGATAATCAATTCGAATGTTTTTTCCTCGGCATCCTTTTGTGCTTTCTCATAATTTACCCCTACATAATCTGGAAGCTCAAGTTTTTGCCCATGATTGGTATATCCATTCAACCACCAAAGTGTGATAAAAATAAGTAGCACCACGACCAGTGCCATAAGTAAGAGCTGAAATATGAATTGCTTAATTGTCAAAGCTTTGTGATTTTATTGGGCAATGTTTGTAACTCTTGATTCCTGCGCAAAGGTGAGAATTCCATCTATAAATTCAAATGGCTTGTAATCATTTATTGCGCATTGATGGAAAATACAAGTAGCTGGTGTCATTCCTGGCAATGAATTTATCTCAATTATAACAGTTTCTATTTTTCCATCGGCATAAACTCGCACAAAAGCATCTATTCTCGCATAGCCACTCACACCTAAAATCTCCGCTGCTTTCTGAAGATCTGCTTTCACAACTTTTGAAATCTCTTCATAAGAAAGTTGCTTAGTCCCAAATCTTGCTGGTGTAATATTTTGTCCTTGTCCAGCAAGGAATTTTTCTTCTAAACTCAAGACCTCACCTACCGACAATGCTTCTGATGGTTCAAACATTTCAAAACGCAGTTCACCATCATCATTTCGATGGGTCAATAGTCCTCCGGTTATTTCCATAAATTGCTCAGCACCATTCGGACCAATCAATGATTCGATAAGTAACTGTTCTTTTGCTGGAAATTCTTCATTTAATTTTAAATCGAGACCCTTTCGCCAAGTGGCATCATGATCATTATCCCTGAATATTCCTTCAAGATAATAGTCCAATGTTTTTTCATCTCTGACGATTTCAACAGCCGAACTGCATCCATCATCGACTGGTTTTGCAACGAAAGGGAAATCAAAATTGGACAACAATTTTTGTTTAAACTCGCTTGGATCATTTTGATATTCTGCCTTCGAATACAATCCTTGCTGCGCTGTCACGAATCCATGATTTCTGAGTATCTCCAGTGTTTTGAATTTGTCAATGGTTGTGCTTGCACTTGAAGGCTCTGAGCCATTGTATGGTATGCCATATTGTTCAAGCTTGGCTTGCAAATTTCCATCTTCTCCTGGCCTTCCGTGCAATGCAATGAATACCAAATCAACAGCATCCTTCAAATCAGAAATACTCAACTTTCTCGGTGCTAGTGCCACATCTTTATCTGCGTACTTATCCAAAAGTTCTTGATTTGCCAAACGCATTGACTGAACGGATGGGTGTATACTAAAGTGGGCAATCTTATCTTTTATATCATCGGCATTGTCTTTCAGCACAAGATTGATCGGGATTTCATACAGTTCGTAAGCATCCGCATTCCCCGTAAGGAAAACAGGTATTGCATGGTATTTATCTGAACTTGATAATTTTTCAAAAACATTCCTACCACTCTCCACCGAAATGTGTCTTTCAGATGAATATCCACCAAAAATGACGGCTACTCGCTTCTTGCTTGTCCCTTGAGAATGGTCATTTGTAAGATATCGATCAATGCTCTCAATCATCTGACTGCAAGCTTCGACAGCAACACCTTCATCTTTTCTTTCCTGCAATGAGATTCTCAAAATGTAACTCAAAAACTGCGAAGGATTCAAGCCCAACTCAGCTGCCTGATGAAAGAAAAACGACGACGGCATCATACCCGAGGTAGTATTTGGATCATTTAAAATCACCTCACCTTCATCGGTATAAAATCCGTCAATCCTCGCATAGGTATGAAATCTAAACAATTCAAAGAGACGCTTACATTCCTCTTGAATTTTGACGATGGCAGATTCTTCTAACTGAATCGGGGTCAATTTGCGACTAAGTCCCGGCAAGTATTTGGACCGGTAGTCATATACTTCATTTCCTTTTAATATTTCTGTGGGAGGAAGCGCTAAACTTGAACCATCTTCTTTTCGCATGACAATGCATGAGAACTCACGACCGTTGATAAATGCTTCGATCAGCACTTCTGTCTCCGATTGTGATCCTTTGAGAATCAACTGTTCTTTCGATTCAAAACCATTGATGATCGATGCCATCAAATCGTTTGGATCGATGATTTTCTTACTATCTAAAAATACCGGAAGTCCGAGGCCTTCTTTGATATCTGCCAACTGTTGGACCTTCTGAATCTGTTCTTCTTCACTCAAGGCAGTCCATTCATTCCGGTCCAAGGCTTGTTCGAAAAAAGCGAGATTAACGGATTGGGTAAATGTGTCAAATTCTGCCTCCCGAATAATACTTACTCCAATAGATGAACCTTGATTCGCTGGTCTTACGACCAAAGGGAATGTTATTTCTTTCTTTGCTTTTTCAAAAACCGATATTGGATTCTCTGACCATTCATCTGGTGTAATCACAAATGAAGGAGGTAAGATGAAATCAGATTTCTTCATCCATTCTTTCTGCACAGCCTTATTGATCCCAATCGCTGAAGGCAATATACCGCTACCCGTATACGCTATGTCTAAGAATTCGAGCAATCCCTGAATTCTACCGTCTTCACCTCCACTTCCGTGCAAAGCTAGAAACGCAACGTCGATCAGTTTTTTGAGGTCCTCTATTTTAATCGGTTGACCTATTCGGTGGATTAGTTCTTTTGCCTTTTCGGCTCCCAAACTCTCCACATACATTTGAAAATCATGCCTACCTTTTGGTAATGCATCCGCTGGAGGATAAAAATCTCTGATGGTGCCTTTGTAAATAAATTCCCAATCAATAAGCGCCAAATTATGAAAGCTATCGACAAATATCGGGACCGGCTCAAAAATGGATTTGTTGAGGTTATCATAGACTGTTCTTCCGCCCGCAAAGGAAATTTCCCGCTCGCGTGAAGAACCGCCAAAAAATATACCTACCTTAATTTTGTTCATCACAGTATAAACTGAAACCTTGTAAGGAAAATTTTGTCAAAAGGATTTTAACAAGCCAGGCTGGAAATTGACATAAAGATAAAGGATTGAATAATTAATAACTCAAGTTTTTACACTTATTAATCTTCATTTTTTGTCTA
>JAHDDD010000389.1:2216-3629 GCA_020629535.1 Saprospiraceae bacterium | reverse complement strand
AAGGAACATATACATTTCTCAATTGTTCTTGAGTCCAGTCTTCTGAGCTGATTAGGAAATCATCACTTGAAAGTTCGAATCTCTCGTCAGGCTCACACATTCCATTATCATTAAGATCAACCCATTGGTAAAGATTAACGGTAATGAATCCTGGGCTCTCATCAAGTAATTCGATATCTACACCGAAATTTGTTGAGTGCGCATACCAGTTAGATCCTCTAGGAACATAATAGTGGTTACCATATGACTCATAAAATTGATCTGGTGAAGCTCTGTCTCCTAAATATTGTACACCAGCTTCTTCCTCTGAAAGAAGTTTGGCAAACTCATCTTCTGTTGTTTCAAATATAAAGTCAATCTGGTTGTTGTCTGGCATTTCATCATTGTCAGAACTCAAAACATAGCTTCCAGTATATGTGTCAACAACGTCAACTGGCGGCTCAAACATGTTAGGGAACACTCTGTTCCAATCATCTTCTTGTGCTTCAACTGTTTCGTAATCCAGATTTTCTGAAAACAAAACATCGCCAGCTGAGTTTGTCACTCTAGCTTCAAGATTCACATTTGTGATATCTACGTTACCATTGTTTTCAACATCCACCATAAATGGGAATGGCTCAACCTGACTTGCAGGGGTTCTGAAGTTAGGAGCAACTGAGTACCAGTTAGGCATAACCTCAACATCTGCATTAGGTAATTCTTTGATTACAACATCATCAATCATCCAGAAATAGAAATCATTGGCATAGATGAATCTGATTCTAGCATTTGGCTGATTTGCCAATCCTGGAATCGCAAGCGACATTTGCTCAGGCATATCAGGAGCAAAAACTTCTGACTGGCTGCAAGCATACGGAGAAACTACTTCTACAGTATCGATCCAAGTCATACCATCATCAATACTGTATGCAATACCCGCACCATTGTTAGGAAGCGCATTGTTTCCTGAATTCAAAGCCAACAGGTATGAAGTAAACTCAACAGTTGGGAATCCAACCTCACCCAAATCAATACTTGGCGAAGTAAGGTTACCTGCATGTTGATTAGTTGTTACATCAGGTGAATAAAAATCACATTCTGGGTTGAAAATATTGTTGTATGCATCTGAATCAAAAAGTGCAATACCATTACACCAAGTACCTGATCCAAGGAATTGATCACTTCTGCAGAAACATCCATTAGGAGTTGCATCAGCATCCCAAATCCAAACATGTGTTTCATCACTCACACCAGTTGAAGTCCAGCCACCCAAACCACCATCAAACGCACCTTCACCATTCTGACCCCAGACAACAGTGCTATCGTATTCGATACTACATGGAGGAGCAACATAAGAAAGTGTGGCAGTAACACCACCATTTTCGATATCAAGTTTGATTGTGTTACAATCGGCTTGAGAAGCCATTACACATG
>JAHDDD010000389.1:0-2116 GCA_020629535.1 Saprospiraceae bacterium | reverse complement strand
GGAGCCACATCATATGCGGTTTCTGTACCATCAGAACTGGTAACCGTGAGTGTATTCACGAGCTGTGCTGATAGGGAAGAAGAACCTACAAAAAGAAGCAAAATCAGCAGGTTCAGGTTTTTAGTAAAAAACATCCTCATATAGTTTAATTTGATTAATAAAAATTTCATTTGTATAGCAGGTAAATTTAAAAAAAGAAATAGCTCTTTCGAAGGAATTATTGGATTATTCCATGACTGAATTTTCGGTCAAGTCTGCTTAAAGACGTAGATTTTAAAGGATGTCGCCTACACTTACAGCATATGAGCCTTCATGCATACATGAGGCTAGACCTGCTTTATTCATGAGATTGGTGATTTTTGCCTCATTTTCGAAAGCCAACTGGGCCAAAGCAAGAATGGAAATGACAGAATCTCCTGCACCGGTGACGTCTACAATTTCCTTTGTTTTTAAGGTGTAAATTTCTCCATTTTGGTGGTTGTAAATACCTTCCTTCCCCAAGGTTACATAGCACTTTTTAAAATTGATCAATTTGCGGAAAGCTTCGGTCGCTTCATGAAAACTTGAGGCATCACGAGTTTCAATAGTATATCCAATCGCTTGTTCGAGTTCTTTCAAGTTTGGCTTGACAATTTCACAGCCATGGTATGCATCCAGGTTTTTAAATTTTGGATCCACTAGAGTGGGAATGTTTTCTCGATTTCCGATGGCTATGATTTTTTTTATCAGTGCACTCGTGAGTAGACCTTTATTGTAATCTTGCAGGATAATACAGTTTGTTCCGGAGCGTATTTGAGTTTCTATTTTATCGGTCAATGCTTGTGCGACATCATCAGAAATGTCTGTTGTAGATTCTTCATCCACCCTCACAATTTGCTGCCCTTTTGCAATGATTCTTGTCTTAATAGTCGTCGGTCGAGATGTATCGTCTTGCAACACATGATGTATGTCCCATTCATCAAGAATATTCTTGAGTTTGGTTGCATTTTCATCGACGCCTACTAACCCTATGAGCGTAGGCGTTGCACCAAGACTTTTGATATTTGCAGCCACATTTGCCGCTCCACCAGGTTTGGAATAACTTCTTGTCTTTGACAATACTGGTATCGGAGCTTCTGGCGAAATGCGATGGACTTCTCCGTGAATGTATTGATCCAGCATACAGTCTCCAATGATCAATACCTTGTATGGTATGAATGTTTTTTCGTTCAATGTATCTCTCTTAAAATATCGGATTTGATTCTTTCCAAATCTTTCAACACATTTTGACCAAGATTTGAATCCACCTTTTTCTTTTTGCTACTCAATAGTTCTTGAAATAAATCTTTCAATGCTTCATCATTTTCAATGGAATATGCGTGTCGATTTTCCAGCAGTTTTTTTGCCATTGGATCCTTCGCATAATCCGGTCCAAATATAACAGGAATATTGTAGACAGCAGGTTCGATGACATTGTGTAAACCCGTTTTAAATGCTCCACCTACATAGGCAACTTGTCCATATCGGTAAAGGTATTTTAATACTCCAATGGTGTCAATAATCAACACCTGGGCATTATTGTCAATGTTTTCATCACTCCATCTCATAGCGCTCTGTAATTTTTTTTCCAATCTAGTGATGTGTTCAGCTGTCGTTTTGTGTGGAGCAATGATGAACTTTTGTTTTTTTGAAGCATTGATCAATGGTATCAATATTTTCTCGTCTTCTTCCCATGTACTTCCAGCCACCAACGATATTTTATGATCAAAAAAGGACTTGAATTTTTTCGGTTCCAGAAAATCTTCTTGTTTTACTTTCATGGCACGCGCGAAACGTAGGTCATCGGTTATGATACACTTATCTATTCCAGTTTTGGACATGACGGTCTTGGTCTTCTCATCCGCACAATAAAATCCGAAAGCATTGTTGATGAGCGATCGGGCGGCATGAAACCTAAATAAAAATGGTGGTTTTTGACTGACTACATTGACGAAGGCAAAAGGAATCTTCATCTCTTTGAGCACCTGCAGATGCCTCAACCAATATTCGTATTTGACAAAAACTACGGCATCAACACCTAGAGTTTGAAAAAATTCTCTTGCTTTCTTTTGCTTATCTATTGGAAGATAGACTTTCA
>JAHDDD010000388.1 GCA_020629535.1 Saprospiraceae bacterium | reverse complement strand
CGTGGGTTTTGTGATAATAGACTTCCAGAGAGACATCATTCCACATACGTGTTGCCACCTCATAATCTGCTGAGATGAATGAATAGAAATTTTGTGAAGGATGATCAAGCTTATAATGATATTCTCTGCGACCATCTTCTTCTGTCATCCCAAGCATTGAACCTGGAGCAATAGCAATCTGATCGGACGATGTGGAAATAAACGTTTCAATATTTACCCAGTCTGCTGAACCATCAGAAATATAATTTTCCATACAAAGATGCGAACATGTTTCTTCTAATTCAGGCATCCTTTGCTTTTCAGGAAGATCGTATTTTCTCCTTTTATTTTTATCAGAAATTTCCATATTAGCAGCATAACCAATGGTTGGCATGAATGAGGTGTTGTTGAAGAAAGTTCCATTTTTCACTATGGCGAGGTTTCCGGCATCATTGCCAAACCCTTCTGTGATAAATGAAGCCTTGACCTTCATATTCAATGTATCTCCAGGCAACATTGCATTTGATAACTTCATAATAAGGTATCCTGTCTCCTGATCATCCGATGTGATTTCTGAACCAGGAATATCGATTTCCATATCCCAATCTGCATTGACGATGAAATGCAATTCATCAATTATTTCCTCTGTTTTATTTGCCAAAATGACATCTGCTTTTGCCAAAACATCTCTTTGATTCGGAAATATGTCAATGTCATATACAACATCCGTTATTTTTGGTTTTGGCAGGTTTTCATATTGCTTATATTTCTTTTCATAATCCACCATGATCAATTCTATTTCATGTGAATTTTTATATGCATTTAGAACCTGCGTATTGTAGTAAACAAATCCGGCGCAAGCCAACCACACCACAAGCAACAATGATGTGATAGCTGCATAAGATTTGGTCAATGATTTTCTTCCATGGTTGAATCTGTCTTTGATTCTTTTGTTTGTACCTCTAGGCCAGAATATGCCAGCAAAAAATAAGAAGACAAATGCAAACAATAACCAATACACCAAGAACCAATTTGCACCGGTGACACCAGGACCGAAACTATTCATGTCTGAATACATCAGGCTTGGCGTCGTCGCAATGTTCAGCATTTTTGTTTCCACTTTGAATACAAGCAACAAAGTATCCATGGCAAACAGAACCAACACAGCAATGAAGTAACCAATGTATTTGTTATTAATTAGCACTTGTAAGCCAATCAATATCGCCGAGTAAATTAAATACTTCAAGAAACCATTGTACATAAAATCAGTGAAGTACACATCCAATTCAAAATTGGTGTAGCCTTTGATTAATTGGAAAATCATAGCTGTGGCAATCAAGATGATATGAAGAATACTTGCAGCGCATGCCAAGGATATAGTCTTCGCAAGTAAAGATGGAATTGAACTATGTGGTGTGCCATCGATGACTTCATTTAAGTGATGGTCACGATCTCTCCAGACCAATTCACCACTAAAAAAAACCAGTACAATGATCACAAAAAGATTAGCTAGTGCTGTCAAAACGTCGAGTACTTTATAAGTGACAGGATATGATTGTAGTCCAAAATATTCAAAGCCATTTCGAATATTCGAGATAAGCATGAGTATTCCGAACGCAGATAAAATGCTAAATAAGTTACTCTTTATTATGGAAATAAAATTGACCTTGAAGAATGATGCAAACTGTTGAAATACACCTACTTCGCCATAATTGCTTATTTGTGGCTTTTCAATATTTGTGAGGTGTGAAGTGGCTTTGGCTTCTTTTTTTCTTGTCTTTCGAGCCTTGATTTTAAATGAGAAAGTAAAGAAGGATAAAGCAAGCATCAATAAACCTACCAATGTCCAGATAATACGGTTTGATCGTATGTGATTGGTAAATGATGGAGTGATGGTATTGCTTTCTTGAGGAGTAAAGTATTTTGTATCTAAATCATATGCTTGTAGAGCAAAAGGATCAAGTAGGGCAGCTGTTGATTGATTATCAAGGTCTGACATCAGATTGAGAGCAACAATATATCCCACAATGATAAACATGGTGCCTATGAAAGACACAATGGTACTTTTGAATTTTGTTGCCAATGCGTAAATAATTGAACCTGCTAAAAGCATATTAGGAACAACAAATAAGAAAAATGTGCTTATGTATGTACCCCATGGAATCGGTCCAAATCGATCAGCACTCACCCAGTTCATAGGTGGAGCTAGAATAGTACCAATGGTAAAGCCGGCATACGTTCCAGCCATAACGAGACACGTGGGAATCAATGCACCGAAAAACCTGCCCATATAGTAGCCGGATTTGCTGATGGGAGTACTAAATAGAATTTCATTGAATTGATTCTTGTGGTCTCTCAATGCCGCATTGTTAAAATAGGCAGTGGCAAAGAGTAATCCGAAAATGCTCAAAATGGTAATATAGCTAGCCACTACCGTAGGTGCATTTTTATGAATGTTTCCTACTACTCCACCAATAACAACGGAATCTGAGCAAACAGCCAAAGCCACCAGAAAGGCAACAATGGAAAAGAATATATAAAACATTGGACGCTTGAAGGCATAACCCAATTCTTTGAAGAAAAATTCTTTAAACATGATCGATAGGTTTAGTGGTTTGAAGATTGGATACGTGTAAAAAATACATCTTCAAGATTTGGAGCCACTTGTACAAAACCTTCATCTGGTTTGTTCTCACTTATCACATGTATTTGTGGTTTACCACCGACCATTTTATCTGAGATTACATTGTAATTCGATTTGTAAGTTTCTTTTTCAGCACGTTCGATGGACTTGCGCCATACTTGACCATTCAAGGCATCCAAGGCTTCGCTTGGGGTACCGTTGTATACGATCTTACCAAAATTCATAATGGCCATTTTCGTGCAAAGTTCTCTTACGTCATCAACGATGTGTGTAGAAAGAATCACGATCACTTCTTCACCAACTTCAGCTAGCAAATTATGAAATCTGTTTCTTTCTCCCGGATCGAGTCCGGCAGTGGGTTCGTCGACAATAATCAATCTAGGATTGCCTATCAAGGCTTGTGCAATGCCAACTCTTTGTTTCATTCCACCAGAAAAACCTTTGACACTTTTTTTTCGCTTGTCGTAGAGATTGACTTTTTGAAGTAGATAGTCGACCAGTTGCTTCCGTTCTTTTCTATTTGAAATGCCTTTGAGAACTGCCAAGTGATCCAACAATTGCGAAGCGGTTATTTTGGGGTACACACTGAATTCTTGAGGCAAGTACCCCAGTATTTTTCTAAGCTCAACTGGTTGGTTCAATATGTCTACATCATCTAAAGTGGCCGTTCCTGAATCCGGTTCTTGTAATGTAGCCAATGTTCTCATCAAGGTAGATTTCCCTGCTCCATTTGGTCCTAGTAGACCAAACATTCCTTTTCCAATTTCAATGCTAACATCATCCAAGGCTTTGACGCCATTGGGATAAGTCTTGTTTAACTTTGTAATCGTTAGTTTGCTCATCGCGTTTTGTTTTTTCTAATATGGCGAAAATTGAGCATTGAAGGTTACACAAGATTTAAAAATCTCGACGAAAGGTCTTTTTTCTTAGGTTAAGGTTTAGAAATTTCAGCTAATTGATAGCTAGAGACATGCTGAAGATGAACACAAGTGAAAATAGAAAAAGGAGCTTTCCACTTTTGGAAAACT
>JAHDDD010000027.1 GCA_020629535.1 Saprospiraceae bacterium | reverse complement strand
GGAATTCGATTCCACAAAAAAAGCCTGATCCAACATATCTTCTTCTTCATCACTGGCTTCTACAAGTTCATGATCGCTCAAAACATAGCAATGACAAGATGCACACAATGCCATGCCTCCACAAGTTCCCTCTACAGGCAATTCATATGATTTAAAAACTTCCATTAGGTTTAAACCCATGTCCGTTGGTGCCTCTAGTTCGTGCTTCACACCTTCCCTATCCGTTACTTCAATTTTTATATCCATTACCAACCAGGTACAATATTCAGACCGAAAGTCCAAGTCCCATTTTCTACCAACTGTCTGGCCCAATATGGCTCCGCAATCAAGGCGCCAAATAAATTGACCCGAACAGAGAACCCTACACTACTTACAATAGGTGGTGTCCTGTTTTCAACGGTCGTTTCAACATTACCGAATTCATCTCTTACAAATTCACCATTCTCATCAACCACAGCTACAAAGACCTCCTCTCCATCGGTAAAATGTGAAAAGCTATCAAAGGCAACACCTGCATCAAAGAACACATTGATATCAGAAAACAATATTTTTGAAGGGATCAATGCCAAACGTCTGGGTCCTGTAAATGGTAGTCTTATTTCCGCATTGACAAGTCCTAATTTAGAACCAAGCAATTCTCCAAAGGCTATGTTTGCTTCATTCAATGCAGCTGTTCCTCTGAGTATATCTCCATATCCTCTGACAAAGCCCATGTTACCAACATAAAACGGATAAAGCGAATTTACTTCATTCTCAAATCTGGTATAACTCATCGCCCTGAATGCAAAACTTACGGGCTTCAACCAAAAGTACTTTCGATAATCTGCTATAAATGAAGTATAATCATCGTTTCCAATATATCTGTCAACACCTACACGGAACCGGTGACCTGCCAAAGGTGCGGTTAATCCGAAATAAGAATTATCTCCAACAAGGGCTACACCTACATTTGCTCCAAAGCCTCGGACCAAAGTATAATAATTATCAATAGGTAATTCATCAGGTACTTCCTGTCTGGTTCTTTCTTCTCCGATCTGATAATATTGATTAAAACTTGGATCGTAATCATAATATCGATCATATAAATCCCAACGGAAACTCCGGAATGTACCACCAACCGATCCTTCCAATCGTAAGGTTGATGAAAACGGATAGTGAGCGAAAACATTCAAATTTTCATTGAATATTCTGATGATATTGACAGAACTTTTGATGGCATTCACATTTACTCCACCTAGATTGACTGTTACCTCTTCAGGAAATTCCTGATAACCTGTTCTCAATGGAATATGCGCTCCTGAAATTCCCCACGCAATTCTATTTTTCCTATTCAAATATGCAATCTGACCTCCTGCGTCAAAAACTTCTCCATTCAATGCTAGCTGACCAAAGATTTGATTATTACCTAGCATATCTCCAAACAACATTCCGATTCCTCCTTGAAGTCCTGTATAGTTACTAAATGTATTAGAGCTTCCTACAGCCACTCCTGTCCCACCAGATATATGATCAAGCTTTATCTTAGATTTGTAACTCTTCTCTTTAAATGAATCAGAATCAATATTCTCATCTTGATTGTATTTGACTGCAAGATTCTTATCTACAATATTGTTTGCCTCATCTGGTGTCAATGGTAAGACTCCAGCATCAAAATTCAAATCATCAGCGTCAACAGGTTTATTCAATAATTTTTCTCTCTTTGATCTGTAAATTGAATATTTACCATCAAAATAATGTGTCCACAACACCTTATCGTTCTTCAAGGATGCAGCAATAGCAGGCGAATAATTGGTAATGCCCGAAATTCCAGTCAGATAATCTGTCATTTGCAAAATCTCACCATTCGAAAAGTTATAGTGATACAAATTTCTGTATCCATCTCTATTTGATAGAAAATAAATATTTCCTTCGTTGTCGTATACAGGGTTCAGGTTATTCGCACCATCAAACAATGGAAGAATTTGCTTATTACCCGATGGATAATCCAATGTTGCTATTGAAAAAGTATATTTACCAGCAGCTTCGACTGGAGTGTGGCTGGCCTCATCCGTTGCAAAAACAAGTTGTGTGCCTTCTTCATTGAATGAGGCATGAATTTCTGAATACTTATCATCAGTGATTTGAGTAACTCTTTTCGTTTTCAAATTCACCGAATATAAATCAGTCTGACCATTTACCAGACCAGAAAAGACAATTTCCTTGCCATTGGGAGACCAAGTTGGATTTGTAAATGCGGGCACTCCATCGATTGGAAATTCATCATCTTGCTTTCCAGATTCTACATTTTTGATGATCAAAACATTACGACCCTTTTTGAATCCTATAAAAGCGAATTGTCTACTGTTTGGAGACCAGGTTCCTGCCGACTCCAATGAATTGATGGCATCGAGATGGCTGTCTTTTAAACTGGAATATATTTTCGAAATGACTTTCCCATTTTTAGTTTCTGCCACATACAAATCGGTGGAGAAAACATCTCGTTCAGAAAGAAAAACAACATATTTCCCGTTGGGACTCATCGCAGGAGAAACATTGATATAACCTGAATTCTCTTCCGACAAGACGACTCGACCATATTTAGATTCTTTCTGATCTCTCAGATATGGTGCATAGTAGTCCTTCACCGTTCTGATCCAATCATCACTCAATGAATCCAATGTGGTACCCAAGGTGAAATTCACGGAGCCTTCTAAACCCAAAATGGCTGTATTTTGAAAAAGCGGACGTATAACCTGATCGCCGTATTTGCCAGTAACATAAGACCAAAAAGCCTGACCATATCGGTAAGGAAAATAATTTCCCGATGCAAGTTTCTTCAACTCAGGCACATCATCCTGCAAGACTGCATCTCGCATCCACATTGCCGTATATGAATCATTCCTTCCTATTGACAAATATTCAGCAAGTCCTTCAACCATCCAAAGTGGAATATTCGCGAGAGATTGCAAATTGGTGGAATCTCCTGAAAGTATAATATGATATTGAAACGCATGTACCAGTTCGTGACCTATCACATGATCGGTTTGTTCATTGGTGAATGCGAATGGCAATATCACTCTGTTTTTAAATGCTTCAGTAACACCACCTGTACCCACACCTATCGAACTGCTGATGGTATTGGTTTGCTGAAAGTCTGCATGATCATTGTAAAAAATCACGGGATTCTTGTGGTCAAAGGTATCTCGCAAAACTTCTTGGTGCATATTGTACCACACTTCAAGTGCTTCTGTGGCATCAATGATATGTGCTTCATTGTCACAATAATGATGAACATCAAAATGTTCACTTTCTTTCACCTTAAAGTCGAAACTATGATATCGGGGTTTATTGCGTCCAAAATATTGTGCTTGAAGATTGGAGACGGCAAAGATTGCCAATAGGAAAACCACCAATATGTTTTTATCAGAAATCTTCATCAAAACTTGTTTTATTGAATAATCGCTAAGGGAAGAAAGATAGTTTGTAATGATTGTAGTTTAACGCTTGTTTAATGTTTGAAGGTCGGCTAGGAACGATCAATTTTACCAATAGTTTTTTTGTATAAAAAGTTCCTTCTCTTGCTATTCAAAACCTTGCACTCCTGTCACTGTTGTATATTTGAAACTCAACTTTTGATCGGGATAAATTCGTTTAAAAGCAGATTGAACCATCAAGGTCGCTTCATGGAATCCACACAGAATTAATTTGAGTTTTCCTGGGTAAGTGTTGATATCGCCGATGGCATAAATTCCTTCCACATTTGTTTGATAATCGAAGGTATCTACTTCGATTGCATTCTTATCAATATTTAATCCCCATTCTGCTATCGGACCCAGTTTGGGAGACAATCCAAAGAGAGGTACAAAATGATCAACTTCACAATTGAGTTCTCCTTTTTCCGAATGCTTTATTTTCACAAATTCCAAATGACCATTTCCACCTACTTCAATAGCTTGGGCATTCGTGATGAGATCTATTTTGTTGGCTTTCGCCAATGCCATCACCTTTTCAACACTATCCAATGCACCTCTGAAAGACTCTCTTCTGTGAATCAGAGTTATATGTTTTGCGATAGGAGCCAACTCAATAGTCCAGTCCAAAGCTGAGTCTCCTCCTCCTGCAATCAATAGTTTTTTGTCTCGGAATTTCTCAGGATCTTTTACCATATAATCAACGCCCCTATCTTCAAAGTTTTCAAGATTGGGAATGGGTGGTTTTCGTGGTTCAAAACAACCGAGCCCTCCGGCGATGGCGATCACTTTGGCATTGATCTCAGTTCCCTTATTACTTTTCAAAGTAAATGAACCGTCTTCATTTCTCTCTATGCTCTCTGCCCTTTCGGCGAATGTAAATGTGGGCTTAAATGGAGCAATTTGCTCAAGTAAATTATCTACAAGCTCACCCGCCAATACTGAAGGATATCCCGGAATATCATAAATGGGTTTTTTAGGATAAATTTCTGTCAATTGACCTCCGGCCTTTGGCAACACATCTATCAAATGACAATTAAGTTTGAGCAGACCTGCTTCAAAGACTGTAAAAAGGCCTACGGGCCCTGCTCCAATTATTAATATGTCAGTATTCATCATGCTGCAAAAATATTTGAATTATTTTTACTTCCTATTAGCTTTGACTTTAAACCCTTTTTCAGGGTCAATGGTTGCCCAATTTTCCTTATATCATCTTTTTTGATGCATTTAGAATTTAAATTTAAAGGACAAGACTTTTTACTTCTTCCAGACAAAGCCATTTATTGGAAACAGGAAGAAGCATTGCTCATCGCAGACCTGCATTTGGGAAAGATCACACATTTTAGAAAAGCAGGCATTCCTCTTCCAACAGAACCTGAACAAAAAAATTGGGCGAACCTATCTAAACTCATTCATACTTGGGAGCCAAAGCAGATTCTATTACTTGGCGATTTATTCCATAGTGATTACAACAACCAGTGGCAGAAATTCTGTGAAATAACAGAAATCTACAATGACACTAAATGGATTCTCATCAAGGGCAATCATGATATCCTTGGCAAACAGGCTTATGAACTTTCAAATATGGAAATATGTCCTTCAAGTTTGGAAATGGGACCATTTCTGCTTACACACGAGCCTACCGAATGTCCTGAAGATATGTACAACTTGTGTGGACACATACACCCAGGTGTTAGATTGATTGGAACTGCCCGTCAATCATTGCGTCTACCTATTTTTTACTTTGGGGAAAAGTTTGGTATACTACCCGCTTTCGGAGCGTTTACCGGGCTACATATAATACAACCTGAAGAAACAGATGAAATATTCATCATCACAAAAAATGAGGTGATGAATGCCTCAGCTCTCATTGATTCAAATACATAAATTTGGCTAACAAAGCTCCTGATATTCAGCCGCTTGTGGCCTGGTTTAAATCCAATGATTGGAAACCTTTCCCTTTTCAAAAAAAAGCATGGACAAGTTTTCTAAAAGGATACAACGGCATTGTCAATGCACCGACAGGAAGTGGAAAAACCTATTCTCTTCTTCTTCCAGTCTTGGCACCCTTTACTCATGAAAAAAAAACACCCAAAGGCCTACAGTTAATTTGGATTACACCCATCCGCGCCTTAGCTAAAGAAATAAAAATTTCTGCCGAAAGAGCCATCAATGGACTTGGACTTGAATGGACAGTTGGAATCCGAACCGGAGACACAGAATTAAATGCAAGACAAAAGCAAATTACGCGTCCGCCACAGATATTGATCACAACTCCTGAAAGTTTACACATCATTCTTTCTTCCAAAAAATCACGCAGCATTCTTGAAGAATGCCACAGCATCGTAGTAGATGAATGGCATGAGTTGGTGGGTTCCAAAAGAGGTGTTCAAACTGAATTGTTCATATCTTATCAAAGAGCAATGAAACCAGACTTAAAAGTTTGGGGAATCAGTGCAACCATTGGAAACCTTGAAGAAGCCATGGATGTGCTATTAGGTCCTGATCAGTCAAGAAAGAGAATTTTAATCCGGTCTAAAATCAAGAAGAAAATTACCGTCAAAACCTTGTTCCCTCGAAGGATTGAAAAATATCCTTGGGCAGGACATCTGGGTATACGAATGCTTGAAAAAGTAGTGCCCATCATCCAAGAATCAAATTCAACACTGATATTCACCAATACCAGAGCTCAATGCGAAATTTGGTATCAAAAGTTACTCGATGCTGAACCTTCATTGGCAGGAATCATGGCCATGCATCATGGTTCGATAAGCAGCGAAGTTAGAGCATGGGTGGAAGAAGCTTTGTACTCAGGTAAAATGAAAGCTGTTGTTTGTACTTCAAGTCTAGATTTAGGTGTCGATTTTAGACCTGTTGAAACCATCATTCAAATTGGTAGCCCGAAAGGTGTAGCCAGATTTATTCAGCGAGCAGGTAGATCAGGCCACCAACCTGGAGCTACTAGTAAGATATATTTCGTCCCAACACATACATTAGAAATAGCAGAATCTGCTGCCCTCCGTCAGGCAATAAAATTAAACATGATCGAACAACGTATTCCTTATATACGTTCATGGGATGTGCTGACTCAATATTTGGTGACGCTCGCAGTTGGAGGAGGATTTTATGAAACTAAAATCTATGATCAGGTTAAAAATACATTTTCCTATTCCTCTATGGAAAAGGAAGAATGGCAGAGTCTGCTGCATTCACTTACCTATGGTAGTCAATCTTTGAAAGCCTATGATGAATATCAAAGAGTTGGAATAACCAATGACGGAAAGTATTTAATCAACAACCGTTCTATGGCCCAGAGGCACAGACTGTCCATTGGTACCATTATGAGTGACGGAATGGTGAGGGTTCAATTTCAAAGAGGAAGAAGTCTCGGTTCTGTTGAAGAATGGTTTATCGCTCAATTAACGCCAGGCGATGCATTCTGGTTTGCTGGTCAACCATTAGAATTTATTCGTCTTAACGGTATGGTTGCATACGTAAAGAAATCCAAAAAGAAAACCACAAGAATCCCATCATATATGGGAGGTAGACTTTCTTTGAGTACTGAGGTATCAACTGTACTCCGTGACAAACTCTATGAATATCATGAAGGTACTGTCAAAGACATTGAGATGAAAAAATTGGTGCCTTTGTTCGACATGCAGAAAGAAAGATCTGCATTGCCAAATAAAGATGATTTTCTAATGGAGTATTTCCAAAGCACTGAAGGCTATCATCTGGTCATGTATCCATTCGAAGGTAGAGCAGTGCATGAAGGTATCGCAGCATTAATAGCTCGAAGAATAGCTCGAGAAATTCCTATCAGCTTCAGCATTGCGATGAATGATTACGGGTTCGAACTACTTTCTGATCAATATATGGATGTCGATTCTCTCATAAATCAGGAATTGTTTTCTACCAAAAATCTTGCTGAAGATATTCAAGCTAGTATCAATGCAGTGGAAATGGCAAGGAGAAGATTCAGAGACATCGCTTGTATTAGTGGTTTGATCTTTACCGGATATCCCGGAAAGATGAAAAAGAACAGACATCTTCAATCATCTGCTCAATTGTTGTTTGAAGTATTTAAAGACTATGAATCAGACAACTTACTATACCTTCAAACACACGAAGAAGTCATGACCTTTCAATTGGAAGAAGTTAGGATGCGCCATGCATTGCAAAGAATTCAAAATCAAAACTTAAAGATCCAGAAGCCAGAAAGACCTACCCCACTGTCATTTCCCATCATCGTTGACCGACTGAGCAGAGATAAGCTTACATCAGAAAGTATTGAAGATCGAGTGTTGAAGATGAAAATTATGCTAGAAAAGTAGAGCTTTAAAAATCCTTACCAATAGACAGATAAATCTTTCGTCTTTGAACCTCTCTTGTCTCTATTCCGCGCCCAATATCCAACTTTAAGAAGTAACCTAACAATGTTGACCTAAATCCAAAGCCATATCCACTCACCAATGGATCTCTAAAGTACTTCACATTGACAACAATAACCGGAGGACGCTCCAATGTGGAATTATTGATAGGATTATTATCAGAAAATGGTGTTGGACCATGCCATGCCAAACCCGTATCAAAGAAACCAACCACCTGAAGATCTCTGAAAAAACCAAGCTTCACTTTGTGTAAGCCCAGCATCTTCATGACCGGAATCCTCAATTCAATATTGCTAAGCAGATAGTTAGATCCATTCCTAATATTATGATCAAATCCTCTCAAATGCGGAGCCAATGCCTTAAAAGCAAAATTTCCTGGAGGTACTGGGATATTCTGATCAAATTGAGAGAAGAACGAACTCTCCACACCACCCAAATAATAAAGCATCTTATTGGACCCGAATGAAGCTGCACCTGTTCCTCTTAATGCAAGAACAGAATATCTAAGTATTGGAATGTAGTGTCTGAAATCGAAACCAAGAATACTGGTGAATCCATTGCTGAGTGTAAATTCAAATCCATCAATGGTCGTGAGATCAAATTGATTTATGGCTTCAAGAAAAACTTTATAGCGTGTACCATTTCTGATATTGAGATTGACCTCAAAACTGTTGTCAAAGATGTATTCAAGCTTAGCACTTAAACGCTTCTCTTTGTCTTGAGGAGCATTGAGCGTGTTTTGATCAGCCGATAGAAAGAAATATTTGTCAAACCTCAAGCTTGTGGTTAAACTAACGGCCCTATATACGTCAAACGGGTACTTTATTCTATAAAGACCCAATATTTGATTTCTCCGATATCTTATGATCGGCAAGAAATCAGCATCTACAATGGTCGTCTTTGCTCTTCTGTACATTCCGAATCGATGATCAAATAACTTCTTGTCATTATCGAAAACCATGAATGCTTCATTTCCATTAAAGCTTGTCGGAATTCTTATCCCCGTTGTTATATTGTAATCTTCAAAGATGTCTTTCACCTCCGTTTGAAAAAGTATTCCTAATGGTTGAGAGGTTAGATCTTTTTCATCTCCCGTATAACTTTCTAATCCTTCAAACAATACCTCATTGTCCAATCGAGTAGTGATATCAAACCATCTGAATTGCAGTCTGGCAGCAGCAATTCTCATAGGAGAAAATTTGATCACCCTTTTTCCATCTTGAACACTTTCAGAAAAATAATTACTGAAATACTTTTCAAAGCCAAATTCTAATTCTGGACCCTTTCTGGTATTTATCTCTTCAATATTGGTAGGATCTCCATATTTGGATTGAAATTTATATCCTTCCGAAATCTCATCTTCTTGATCTGGAGTATAAGGAATGGTCCCTTCTAACTCATCCTCAACCAATGTTTCTTCCTGATCATTGGTTTGCATATTTAAATCTAAAGATTCGAAAAACACGTGGTTTTTTCCATTAACTTTTTGGGTGTATGCGTAGGATGAGCCATCATTGCTTGCACTGTGCAATAAGATGTTTCTTCTCTTTCCGCTGTTTTGATATTGCTTCCCTTTTTGTTGTACGAATCTACTGTTGACACCTGTATGAGGGCTGAGAAATAAAATACTACCATCTTCAAAAATCAATGGATCTCTTTCGGAAACTTGTGTTGTATTACTGAGCTGAATTAGCTTTTGATCCTTCTGATCATCTTCTATCGTCAAAAAGAAAATATTCATAGGAGCAAGGGGAAGAATGGTATCAAGTTTTTGAATTTCAAGAGATAAATTGTCTCTATTGGATGAGAATAAAATCCCTTTCTTGTTATTATATCTAGCTACCCTTGCATCGAGATCATCGTAAAAATCTTCAGTCAATCTCTTTGTCGCACGACTCTTTACACTAAAAGTGAATAGATCGGAATATCCATCGACCGCAGCATTAAGCATATATGTCTCACTGTCTATGTAATCAATATCGTAAACCCTTTGATAATTCGTTGTCAATGTAGTCTCCTTCACTTCCCCATCCACAACATCGATTTCTCTTATATACTTTACATCTTTGTGTTCATACAAAATGGTCACAAATCTCTCAGAAGGATGCCATTTGATGATAGGATAATTAAGATCTGTTTCTTGGAAAATATTCTTCGTGCCGAATTTAAAGAGTCGTTCATTTTTATTTGTTTTTAGATTCAGCAAGTGCACAAAATATTTACCCTTATCATTCAACACATACAACAGTTTGTCACCCGATGGACTCAAATCAATTCTTGCAAAAGGTAGATTTCTTTTATTCTTGATTTTGATGGCATTCTCACCAAGTACAGGTTTTTCATCATTGATTGAGATCTGAAATCCATCTTGATAAAACTTTGACCAATCTCTTACTATCTGATCAAACGGAATCCCAAGTATGTAATAAAAGGATTCTTCTAATTTCCTATTGATCCTAGTAAGGTAAACCAAATTAGCAATATTTGCTTTTCCATACATTTGATCGAGATAGTACCACAAGCTGTGTCCTGCAACCTTTGGGTAATCTCTTGCTAACTTTTCGAAATTGAGGTATCTCTCCGGGTCAGAATTCAAAATGTCTCTCAATTCATCTTCCATGACATTGTCCCAACTACTTCCCGCATAGGAAACCAACCCTTTCTTAAACCAATCAGGCAGTCTAAGAAGAATGGCATTCTGAACCTGTTCTTGCAAATTTGAGCCAAACAAAATGGAGTTTATATACACTCCGGCTATACCTTCTCTTATTTGGTTTCTTAAATTTTGATGATCGCCATCGAAATAAACAAACATTTTGTTTCCAACAATCTTAGTCTGCCCATCATCAGAATGGAATGCTTCTTCATTCCCAATATTTGTTTGTTTTTGATCGCTTAGGTCTGCATATACGATTATTTCGAGCTTATCATTGATCCTATGTTCTAAGATTCTTTGAATTTCGTCATGATCAAGTTCAGCGATTTGAACTGCCGCATGGCCAATATTTCTGGATTTACCATACCAATAGGCAATGAAATTCTCAGTTTCATACTTATCCCATGCATTAAAGTCATCGTGATATTGCACTCTGTTTTTACCAAACTTAGTAGCAACACTCTGCGCAAAGACGGAGGGAAGGCCGATTAACAGGCAAATGATGATATGAAAAACAAACGACCTCATTGGGTGTTTTTCTTTTTTAAAGATATGTAATTTAGCCAATTAAATAACGGAGTATGCAAGTCGCTGTTTTTACTTTTAACGACTTTTTAGAAAATACTTATCTTTTATACGATGAAACGCGTGATTGCGTCATCATTGACCCTGGTTGTAACAACGAAGACGAAAAAAATACGCTCATCGATTTTGTCAATGGACAAGGGCTAAAACCCGTTCGTTTACTCAATACACATTGTCACATTGATCATGTTTTGGGCAATGCGTTTGTGTCAGACTATTACAATCTACCTTTGGAAACACATGAAGGAGAAATACCTGTTCTCAAGTCGTGTGCCCAAGTTGCTATGATGTATGGAATCCCATATGAGCCAAGTCCTCCCATCACAAAGTTTTTAGATGAAAGCCAAACTGTACAATTCGGTAGTACTGAACTGAAAATATTATTCACTCCTGGACATTCGCCAGCCAGTATTTCTTTTTATCATGAAGAAACAAAGCAAATCATTGGTGGAGATGTTCTTTTCCAAGGAAGCATCGGAAGAACAGACCTTCCTGGTGGAAATATGGAAACACTGCTTGAGTCTATCAGAAATAACTTCTTTAACCTACCAGATGATACGATTGTGTATCCTGGTCATGGACCAAAGACAAGTGTAGGTGTCGAAAAAAAAAGTAATCCATTCCTAAGATCATAATGTTAAAGAGAAAAGTAATAGCTGGTCCCATTCAAAATCTTACAGATGCTCGCTACTTTGCAGCCTGGATGGTTGACTATATGAGTTTTGAGCTTGGCAAAGACCAAATTCAAATTTCGCAACTAAAAGAAATCATTGATTGGGTAGAAGGACCATTGATTCTTGGCGATATTTCGCAAGTTGATTCGGTCTCAGATATTTTTGAGTTGCAAAAAGAATTGGGTCTACACGGATTCATCTCCAATGACTCAACATTGTTAAATCAATTGAAAGCATATTCTGATCATTTGTTTTTGAGGTCAGATACTCAATTATCTGATGATGTGTTCATGATTACCTCTCCTGAAATTTGTGCCGACCTGCCAGAGAGTTCGTTTCTTGATTCAAGACATATTGATGTACAAACATTAAACAACATACACCCATCCGTTGGTATACACATAGGTGGAGGTGACGAGATCAAAACAGGATTAAAATCTTTTGAAGACTTAGATGAAATTTTTGAAGCGATTGAAGAGGACTAATCTATCTATTTCAATATTTTAACTGTCGCCCTGACCCATCTAAACCAGAGCCAAACCAAGAAAGGATAAACAAAGAAGACACCAAGGTTGAAAAATACCGCATCTTCAAATTCAAAATGATGGAAATGCATAACAGCTCTGGTGATCCCACAACCAAAACATTCAACATTAAAAAATAACATTGATGGACAAAGTTGAACTTTGCCATGATCGAAAAAATCAGCAGGTAATATCCACAGTACTATTGGTGTAGCCAATAGTAAAATCAACCAAAGCCAAAGAAGAAAACGATTGTTCATAAAATAGAAAAAGGAATAGTGAAATCACTATTCCTTTTCATTGTAGAGTAAATCTCTATTAGTAGTAATTTTTCATTTTTGCCAAGGCATAAATTACACCCGGAAGCCAACATAGGGCTGTGAGAACCAGACAAATTATCCAGTCACTTCCATCCCAGTCCGTCGCCATTCCTACTCCTACAAATCCCCAGCCTAAGATGGCAAGAATAATGTATAAAGACTTGTCTAAAGGTTCTTGACCTTTCTTTAGTTGCTTCTTAATATACTTTTGAGCAACCTTCAATTTTACCGCATTTGCAATGCCAAGTTTTTCACCTGTCATCTCACGGTAAGTCTTTGGAGTTAAGCTAAGGAAGTTGTCCACAGCTGTTTGTTGCGTCAATTCAACATCTGTTGTTTTGACTGTATTCACAGCATGTGCGTTGTTAGAAAATGCAAAGGCAAAGAAACAACAAAGCACTAAGCTCTTTTTGATAAAATTCATTGCGATTGAAAGTTTAGATTGTTAGCTTACTCGTTTGGTTTTTCAGCATTCACCCCATACTCTTTTTTGGATTTTCTGGTCACTCTCCATTCCTTGTAAATATAAATTGTTGAAGTCTTATTCCAAAACCTAGGCTTCAATTTATTGCCTTATATTTCAAAAAAGCATAATGTGTTAGGCTAAGTCATTGATTTTCAGTTAGGTCTGTATTTAAAAATTTGCTCCAACAACTCTTTCTTATATTCCCTAAACCTCCTTTCTTGCTTCCCTATCGAAGCTTTTTCTGCATTCTTTAGACCTCCAATGTAATATCTCCCTAACCACGGACCCACAGAGATGAATGCATCAACAGTTGTCAATTTCATAGCTACATCTACAAAAACCCAAATCAATGCTCCATTTAGTACCGCAGAATTTAGACCATCTTTCCATTCTCCATTGACCACTTGTCCCATGCCTGGGATAATAGCCGATAAGACCTTTGCTCCTCCATGTTTTTTATTTGAATTCATCAACATTTTGTCAAAAATGGTTTGGACCAAGGTAGTGTCCAATGAATGGTAGTAACTGAGATTGGAAATGTATTCTTGTGCAACATCAAACTCCGATTGGTGCAATAAGATCATACTCATATAAAAATTATACCTGTCTTCATCCATCTCAATTTCATATTGTTCCCAATTGTACATTTCTGCTTGTGCTAGTTTGAAGTTTTCATTCTTCAAATAAATCTTTACAACTTCATATTGACTTTCAAGTGACTTTTGCGGATCTACATTTGGGTATCTTTTTAACTTTTTATAATACTTAATGGCGTTTTCATCATCAGAAATTAAATCAAAGCATTTTGCTGCCCGCATACATGCATACGGTAATTCCGAATTTCTATCAAAGTAATATATCTTCAGATACTCTTTTAAGGCTATACGAAAAGAACCCTTCTCATACATCTGGTCTGCAAATTCAATGGACTGACCGATTGATTTAGATCCCGATAGACAAAAGTTCAGGCATAATATTATTGTATATGCGATCCTCATTTTTCTTATTGAATGACTTTGCAGAACGATATGATCCATAAATATTTCCAATATAATATCCCAGCGAAACAGCCCCAAAGAACCAACCGCCTACTGACTCAATACCTTGCTTTTTAAACCTTCGGTATGATTGATATGCTGACCCAGCGATGAAAACCATACTGATCAATCCATCTTTATAATCTCTGCTGTAAAACCTTCCTGTTCCGGGTATGATGGCTGACAACGTTGCTGCTAGTCCCGGACTTTTCCTTTTCCTATTTTGTATTTGTGAGTGAATACTTTGAAATTCCGTTGATGGGACTTTCTTCGTATATATATCCAACAATTCATCCCATTGTCTAGAAGAAACCATCAGCTTGTAATTCATTTTGGATTGCTCCATTTCGTCAAACTTAGACTTGTGTCCTAAAAATAAAGTCAACGCATCCATTGACCGTTCATGACGCATCAAAAGATGACAGTACTCAACAACGAGATCTTTATTGGGGAGTTGGAGTTGGCTTATTCTGATCCCTATTTCATGAGAAGCATCCAATTTACCATAACATCGAAGTAACTTTTGCAAATAATTAAGTTGATACGGATCGTAAAAATGCAATCTTTCATATTCTTCAGCTGCAAATTCAAACAAATCAGAATCAAATAAAAAATTTGCAAATGCTTCCTGATCATAACTCAAAGAATCTTGAGCACTGGTTGTGTTCAAAATCGTCAATGCAAGAATCACAAAAATGATCTTAATGGGCATGATCAATAAATGTCTTTCTTTCTAAATCTATCTCATATTTTTCGGGTGATAAACCATTGCATCGCATCAATCTGTCAAAGGCTTGTATAGAGCCCAACACAATGCCATTCAACTGAACACTCTGAATAAAGTATGTCGAACAACTTGGGTGGAAACTACAACGATTGCCATCTTGAGATGAGATATATCTCTTGTAGTTATTGTAAAAAAACTTGGCCGTTTGGTCGAACACTCCATCATCTTCATTGATATCAGAGCGAAGTACCCTATTCTCATCTTCGGTATTTAGGCCTTCGAAAAAAGAAATGTCAATTTCATTCTGACCGAACAAAAATGTGGACAGCAACAAACATCCAAATGATAATTTAAGTCGAATTGCCGTCACCAGATTTCAATATTTCTTAGATCAATGACTCTGAAAATTTCCTCTTCTTTACCTTGAAAATAGCTTTTAATTTTTCTTGGTATATCCTTGTCGTGTATCCTAACATAATCTTCAAAGAAGCTTTTGCTAAAATCTTTCCCATCAACATCTGTAAAAATCACTCCTTTCAATTTTCCTTTGACCTTTTGCGTGTATGCGACATCTATAAATTCGATATATGGTGGAGCTTTCCATTTTATAAGAACAGTTGAATCGGCCTTTTCTACTGAATCAATGCTAAACTGTTCTCTTTCTAAATCAAAATCTGAAAAATCTTCAGTCAGAAATTTTCGGAACAATGAATAATCTTGTATTGCACCCACCGTGTCAATGCTTTCTCTAAAGTGCAAACTATCATAAACTGTCAATGTAGAATCTTTAAACTCCCAAAATTTCTTCTCTGGAAATTGAATAGCATAATGCGTAAGATCAGATGATAGATCATACTCCACATTACCTACAATCAAATACGAGCTATCCGTTAATGTATTCTTTTGGATGATCGAAAAGTCTGCAGAAAAGTGTGTAAATTTTTGGGCCTGCAAAATTATTGCAGACCCAAAAATAATAATTAGAAGAAGTTTACACTTCACCAATTTAGTAGGTTGATTTTATTGTGCTGAAAGTATAACAACCTGCAACAAAACAGATAAAAGCACACCCACCAAACATCCGTATACACCATTTCTAACTTGTTTCTTTCTCTCCGGACCTTCATCCATGGCAAGGTAAATAATCAAAATACCTATTAACCCTAGACAAAATCCCCAAACAAATCCAGGAATTCCAAGTGGCTTATCTGAATCACCTTTAAGAATTCCTATGTCTACTGAAGAACTCAAATTTAAATCATTGACCAAGGCAGCATCTGACGCTTGCAATGACGTGTAATCCAGATTCTCTTCAAGGACTTTTTGATTAATTTGTTGAAGGGCTTCGAGTTCTTGATCAATTATAATTGAGCTTTCATCAAATTTTTGAAGAATGTCTTCAGGATTTGTGGTAGGTTTCACTGCCCACAAATTCATTACAAAAAACAAGAAGGCCAAAGACAAATAGTATTTCATAATTAGTTATTTTAAACTAAGTTAAAAATTTCTTTGGATTTTAGCCTAAGAGTTCCTTCACTATTGACGAGATGGTTTTACCATCTGCCTGACCAGCCAACTTTTGGGAAGCAGCACCCATTACCTTGCCCATATCTTTCATGGATTCAGCTCCAACTTCATTTATAATGCCTTGAATAATCGGCTTTAATTCATCTGCACTCAATTGCTGGGGCAAATATTTTTCTATCACTTGAATTTCTTCCGTTTCTACTGAAGCCAAATCTTCTCTTCCTTGTTTGTTGTAAATCTCTAGTGAATCTTTTCTTTGCTTCACCAACTTTTGAAGTAACTTAATCTCTCCTGCCTCATCAAGCTCGTTGCCTGTGCCGTCCGTCTTTTGCAATAAGATGGCACTTTTGATCGCTCTGATACCTCGTAATGCAACCTGATTCTTTTCCTTCATAGCAGCTTTCAGATCCTGATTTATTTTTTCTTCAAGACTCATGATTTTGATTTTCTATTATTTGAGTAATATTTATAAAATCAGCAATTTCCAATTGTTCCGGTCTTTTGGTAAACAATTCATCTTGCAATATTTGTTCGTCATTTATTAATTGTTTCAATGTGTTGCGGATCATCTTTCTGCGTTGTTGAAATGCCGCTTTGACCACTTGTTTAAATTTCTTAGGACTACAGTCAAATCCTTCATGCTTTTTTAAAGTCAATGCAATGATACTGCTATCTACTTTTGGTGGCGGATTAAACGATCCTGGTGCAACATTGAACAGCCTTTTACATTCATAAAAACTTTGTAATAACACACTCGTAATTCCATAAGTTTTAGAATTTGATTTTGAGATCACTCTGTCTGCAACTTCCTTCTGAAACATTCCAACCATGATAGGAATCAAATCATGATTCTCGTACATTTTAATCAAAAGCTGAGTTGAAATATTATATGGGAAATTTCCAACAAGTGCAAAGGGCTTGTCATCAAAAAATTTCTTTGCAGGTACTTTCAATACATCATCAAAGATCAATTGTTCTTTCTTTAAAGATGGAAGATTTGTTTGAAGATAGCTCACCATGTCTTCATCAATTTCAATGACCTTGTAATCGTAGTTCTTTTCTACCAAATACTGAGTCAATACACCTTGACCTGGACCGACTTCCAAAAGTGTATGTCCTTCTGGGACATATTCTTCAATTGCAGCAACAATCTTTTGTTGGACGCCTTTATTGACTAAAAAATGTTGGCCGTACCTTTTCTTCGTTTTCACAACCCCAAAGTTAGCCTATTGTATGAAATTGACTATTTACAGATTCGCTATTTAAATCAGTATCTTCGCATCAAATTAAAGAGAAATGAAAAAGCCGAAGATAGGTATTACTATAGGAGATATAAATGGCATCGGACCTGAACTAATCATCAGAACACTTAAGGATAAAAGGCTTACAGCCAATTTTATTCCCATCATTTACGGTTCATCTAAGATCATTTCATATTATAGAAATATAGTCGGTGCGAAGAACTTTCACCCCAATTACTTTGATAACTTCAACAGACTCGGCGGAGATCACGTATTTATTAAAAACTGTTGGGATGAAAAAGCAAATATTGATGTAGGCAAAGCTACTGAAGAGGGAGGAAAATATGCGGCTTTGGCTTTAGAAGCTGCTGCCCAAGATGCGGCTGAAGGAAATCTCGATGCAATCATTACCGCTCCAATCAACAAACATGCGATGAAGTTATCTGGATTTAAATATCCGGGTCACACTGAATTTTTCACTGACAAATTCAAAATCAAAGAGTCTGTAATGATGATGATTTCGGATTCATTGAGAATTGCTCTGGCGACAAATCATCTTCCTGTAAAAGACATTACCTCTAAGTTGACCAAAGAAAAAATTATTTCTAAATTGATCATACTCGACCAAAGTCTTAAAAAAGATTTCGGAATTGAAAAACCAAACATTGCCATCTTAGGGTTAAATCCACATGCTGGTGACAATGGAACCATCGGGAACGAAGAGAGTGAATTAATAAGGCCAATCATCGTAGAAGCCAAAAAGAACGGTATGATCGTATCTGGTCCATATCCAGCTGACGGATTTTTTGGTAGTTCAAAGTTTAAAAAATATGATGCTATACTGGCCATGTATCATGACCAAGGTCTTGTTCCATTCAAAGCATTGACTTTTGGAACTGGTGTGAATTTTACTGCTGGTTTACCCATTGTTAGGACATCGCCAGATCATGGTACAGCTTATGACTTAGTTGGAAAAAATGAAGCGGATCTTTCATCTTTCAGAACCGCCATTTATCAGGCAGTCGATATTTCAAGAATGAGAAGTGAAATCAAACAGATGAAAAGGAGTGGAGGAGAAAATAAAAAGCCAAAGCTTGCTGAAGAAGGCATAGAGTAAGGTTGATTTCGATTCTATTGAAAAGCGTATCAATCATTTCTGCTTAATACACCATACTATCCAACAGATTGGTTTATTGCTCTTGGGTCTATCATCAACAGCTTTGGCCTAACAAATATAAACGCCTAAATTATATTTTTTGTCCTTTGACTTCTCAAAGGTGTTAATTACTTTGTCTTTTAAATTTTGTCATCGGATTTACAGCAGCATCGTACTGATCTAACTGATAACTTTCTATCTTATTTATCAACTTTATCGAATAACTCGGGTCTGTCGCATATCCACCTTTCTTTAATCCATAAGCCCAATTCACATAATCATTCCTATCAAGCAAAAACAAGGCAATGTAGTTCTCCGAATTCTTCAAAAAGTTTGAGTGGTCAGCATATGAATCCACTACAGAATCATACGATCTAAAACATGATTCAATCAATTGTCCTTTGTCATTTCGATCATCATCTTTGTGATAATACGTTTGACCATTCCAATTTCTTTTACACTTGATACCAAAATGATTATTAGCTCTAACGGCTAAATCACTTCTTCCAGCGTTGGTTTCAACCAATGCCTGAGCCAAAGTAATACTAGCAGGAACACCAGATCGGTGCATTTCCATAATCGCGATTTCTTTATGATATTCAATGTATGTCAGTGCGGCCTGGTCTAGTTCAGATGAATGGTTACCATACAAGGCCATTAGAATAGATAGTAAATGTGCAATCATTCTCAGGAGGATTTGTCTTCTATTGTTCAAAACTTGTGCCAAGCTCATGACTGTTTCAAATGATTTTCGAAATTCATTACTTTTGAGAATCGATGAAGTCGGCAGAAAAACACCTTTCAAAAGACAAGAAGTTTAAGGAACTAATCAATGAACTTGAGATATTGACGCTTCCTAAATCCGATACTGTCTTTCACGAACTAGTCAAATCAATCGCCTATCAACAAATCTCTTGGAAGGCTGCAGATAGCATTTTTAATAAGTTCATCTCTTTCGTAGGTACAGAAGATTATCTTCCAGAAGATCTTCTTCATTTCACTCATGATGAGTTTCGCAGTTGTGGTTTCTCAAATGCAAAAAGTCAATACATAAGAAATATTGCAGATTACTTTGTTGAAAATAAAGTAGAAGAGTCCATTTGGGACAATATGACTGATCAAGAAATCATCAAAATGCTAACAGAAATTAAGGGAGTGGGTGAATGGACGGTTCAGATGATTCTGCTTTTCCAATTAGAAAGACCTGATGTTTTTCCTTCCAAAGATTTGGGAATTCAACTGGCAATGAAACATATTTACGGTTTAGAATCTGAGAAAAGCGCTTTGATTAAAGATATGGTGAAGATTGCCGAAAAATGGCGACCTTACCGATCAATCGCAAGTAGATACTTATGGGCATGGAAAAGAGTAAATTAGAAGAAAATCCGCGCGTTATAGCCAACTTCAATGGTGACCCTTCAGGACCTCTTTTAGTCGTCATAGGAGCTCTTCATGGAAATGAACCAGTAGGTGTTTGGGCTGTACAGTATTTGCACAAGATGCTTGAAGTAGAACCATTTACAAATCCAGACTTTCACTTTAGAGGAAACTTGATCGGAGTGATAGGAAACCTTCACGCCTATCAATTGAATGAAAGATTTATAGTCAAGGACATTAATCGTCATTGGACCAAAGAACACATACAATCAATCCGTTCAAAAGACTTTGCGTCCCTTGATGCTGAAGACAAAGAGATGGTTCAATTACTGGAAACCATCGATACTGCAATAGAAGAATTTAAGCCAAAAGAAATGTACGTTCTTGACCTCCATACCACATCTTCAGATGGAGGCATCTTTACCATTCCCTCCGTTCAGGATGAGAGTTTTAGAATTTCTAAAGAACTTCACGCTCCAGTGGTCAAAGGAATGACCGAAGGCATTCATGGTACAACCCTTCATTATTTTAATAGTCAAAACTTCTCCGTTCCTACCACTGCACTCACATTCGAAGCTGGTCAACATGAAGATTCACGATCAGTAAACAGGGCTATTGCAGCAATCATAAATTTTATGAGAACCATTGATTGCGTCAATGCCGATGATGTAGAAAACATACACGACCAAATACTTCAGGAATATTCAAAGGACCTGCCAAAAGTTACTGAATTGATACTAAGACATCCTGTTGAAGAATCTGATAATTTCGTCATGAAACCCGGTTTTAAAAACTTTCAACCAGTCAAGAAAAACCAACTTCTTGCCACTGATATCAATGGGGAAATTCTTTGTCCAGAAGATGGATATCTTCTCATGCCTCTCTATCAGAAAAAAGGAGAAGATGGATTCTTTCTTGTAAAAGCACTTTCATGATTTCAGAATCCACCATTGAGCAGCACATTGAAAACATCAATGCCGATGTCGATTCGGCCATTATGTACTTTGTTGAAAAAGAGAAGGACTTTTCTTCATTCCTCTTAGGTGATGATTTTCATTTACTTACGGAAGAAGAAAAACACACATTACTCTTCATTCATTTGGTTTTACATAAAAGCCTAGAAGATAACGAAACTCCTTTCGATGTTGAGAGATTTCAGGCCAAAGAAGAAAATAACTGGACCCTGATCGATGATAAATCGAAAAGTTGGGAAGAAAAAGTAAATCAACTATTCGAAGGCTTCGCTGAAGAAGACCTCTTAGCATTCACAGAAGATATGTTGGCAGATGATGAAATTTCACAATTGGCCAAAGAATTAATATTTGTCACAGCAAAATCATACATTGAATCTAAAGCTATTCAGGATGTATAAAGTACTCATTGCATTCATATTGATCATTCTAAATACCAACACCTACGCCCAACATGTTGAATTGGGAAAGGTTGACTGGTTGAGGTCATATGATGAAGCCATTGACCTATCTAAAACATCAAATAAACCAATTCTTATACTTTTTCAGGAAGTACCTGGCTGTGCAACATGCAGAAATTATGGAAACAATGTTTTAAGCCACCCATTGATGGTTGATGTAATTCAACATTACTTTGTACCCCTAGCTATTTTCAACAATAAAGGTGGACCGGATAAAAAGATTCTAGAGCTATATAAAGAACCTACGTGGAATAACCCTGTTGTACGGATAGTGGATCAAAAAGGTGAGAATCTTGTAAAAAGACTTGCTGGACAATACGACGCATATTCCCTAACCGGCTACATGATCGATGCATTGAATGCTATCGGACAAAAGACTCCTCAAAACTTGTTGTTGCTCTCAGACATCTTACTTTCCAAAGCAGATTCAGAAATTAGCTTCGCCATGTATTGCTTTTGGACTGGGGAAAAAGAGCTAGGGAAGATTGACGGAATCGTCAGTACGGAAGCTGGGTTCCAAAATGGTCGTGAAGTGGTAGTGGTGAACTTTGACTCAAGTCAAATATCAGAAAATGAATTAAAGAAGAAAGCACAAAAAGTAAATTGTGCAGACCGTGTATATGATGATTCTGAAGGATTCCGAAAAGACAAGGACCCAAAATTTTATCTCAAGAAAACAGAATACAGATACCTGCCACTACATCCACTCCAAGCAGCACGCATGAACAGTCTGGTTGGTGAAGGAATGAAAGATTTGGACCATTGGCTTTTCCCTTCTCAAATTAATTATCTCGAGAAAATCAGAAATGGTGAAATCAAAGATCCTGCACCTCTGTATGACGAACCCTTTGATATGACTTGGAAGAAAATGTTCTCTTCAGAATAAACACCAAAAGAAAAGAATAAAAAAAGCCCGCCGCGGGGAGCGACGGACTACATCAAAACAAAACGAAAAA
>JAHDDD010000026.1 GCA_020629535.1 Saprospiraceae bacterium | reverse complement strand
CAATGCATCGCAAAAGTTTGTGCACTTTGTAGCCATCTTCATTTTCAAAAGTAACTGGAGCGAAGACCACCAATTTTTCCGGAAAATCTTTGAGGTAGGAACTGAACAGCTTGTTCACCTCTGCAGGTCTGACACCTATGAATTCATTTTCTTTCAGATGGTTGATGCCTTTGGGAAGTTTGCGGTATATAATGTAGCAGTTTTTAAAATCCGGAGCTTCGGTTGGTAGTTGGTGTTTGTCAAGCGAACAATCTGTGAGTAGTCCTGTCAATTCCTTCCAACCCTCTTCATTTTTGGCAATCCCGAGGTATAGAAATTCACCATCTTTCACTCCACCCAGTGTCGATGGCGAGTCTTCATTGATAAATTTCCGAAACTCTATACCAAGGATAGGTTTGATATTATGAGCAATACATTCGCGATAGAAAGTGTAGGCACAGGAAGTGTTGTTGATATCGGTTAGAACCAGTGCTTCCACCTCCAATTCTGAGGCCAGTTGCACCAGTCTTTTTGGTGCTAGTGTCCCATATTTGAGAGAATAGTATGAATGGCTATTGAGATACATTGATACAAAAGTAGATCAAAATGTCGAATAAAGCGACAATAAATAGTCGCAATATTCGGTATTTCAGTAGGAGCTGAAAATAAATGATCTGCTTTAAGCTCTGTACATCGATAAAGAAGCACCGGATTTGTTTGATCAGATAATTGCTGTCTAGCAGAACATTGAGTTCATGAAAGAATTCAAATGACACGAACCCCCAATCACTTTTCTTATCTTGCACTCATCAAAAACCAAATGTAATGGGGCTCTTAGATGGAAAGGTTGCAATCATAACAGGTGGATCCAGAGGGATCGGAACTGCGGTTGTAAATAAGTTTATGGAAGAGGGGGCGTGCGTCGTCTTCACGTATCTTTCTTCAAAAGAAAAAGCTGATGCTTTGCTTGCTCAACATAGTGATAAAGCAGATAAGATCATGGCGGTTCAATCAGATGCAAGTCGTTATGATCAGGCAGAAGCATTGATAAAAACGGTCATTGAAAAATTTGAGAAGATCGATATCCTGATCAACAATGCAGGTATCACGAAAGATACATTGATGTTGAGAATGTCGGAAGAACATTGGGACAAGGTGATGGAGATAAATTTGAAATCGGTTTTTAATTGTACCAAGCATGTGCTCAAACCGATGATGAAAAACAGATCGGGTAGTATCATAAATATGAGTTCAGTAGTTGGTGTTTTTGGAAATGCTGGGCAGGCAAATTATGCAGCATCGAAGGCCGGAATTATTGGTTTTACAAAGTCAATTGCCAAAGAAGTTGGCTCGCGTAATATTCGATGCAATGCAGTTGCACCGGGTTTTATCGCAACTGAGATGACAGAAGAACTTGACGAAAAAGTCAAAGATTCTTACATCAGCGGAATACCTCTCAAGAGATTTGGGACCGGAGAAGACGTGGCTAATCTATGTGTCTTCCTTGGGTCTGAGCTCTCAAATTATATATCAGGTCAAGTAATGAGTGTATGCGGTGGAATGAACACATAAGTTTGGCATTGATAGGGATTTGCTTTTTGGCATTTACCCATGTTCAATGCAATAAAAAAATTAGTAGTAATACGATTGGTAATACAACCGCATTAGAAGCATTGGGAACCCAATTAGAAGATCGGGATGCTGAACAAGGATGTCGCGATCCATTGAATTATGTCCCTAAAGATTCTTTGTTGATACCGACCAGATATATTCGAGTCAATGCTCATTTCATGAATAGTACTGGCCGTATTTATAATTTCAATGGAGAGGATGGAAAGAAATACTTCAAGCATCTTTTACGGAACGCAAACAGACGTCTTCGTGACAATAAGAAAATGAATTTACCAGAAGGGAATAATACACCTGCTTATCATCCACGGTACCAGTATGTGTTAACAGCTTCGGAAGGGGTGGATTCGAAAGATGGCATTTATTTTCATTATGATGATGAACTTGCATTCTTTGTTAATAAAGGTCGAAATAGAAATAATTACAAACGAGATATGATCAAGAAATATGCGGTTGGTGAAGACAGCATATTAAATATATTTATTGTGCCGCATCATCCTGATTCGTTAAAGACAGGAAGATACAAAGCAACAAGCACGGGCATAGCCTTGGGAACATCCATTAAAGTGGCCGGTCTAGCAGAAAACAGAAAAGAACCTTGGGCATTTGCCACCTTGCTAAATCATGAAGTCGGTCATGTATTTGGACTCAATCATTCCTATGATAGAAAGGATGATCGTAACCAAACGTACAAGGGAAAAAGCATTGACTGTGATGATACACCCAGAAATCCGAATTGCTGGCACCCTGATAAAAACAAGAGCGGTTGTGAAGGCCCCATTTCAAATAACATGATGGATTACAACAACAGTCAAATGGCCATATCACCATGTCAGCTTGGGCTCATTCACAGAAATATTGCCGACAAGGATGGGAAGGTAAGAAAGTTAATGCGTCCTGATTGGTGCTACCGAGATGATTCAAGAACGATCATGATTGATCAAAATAAAAGCTGGAACGGATCTCTCGATCTTTCTCACAATGTAGTTGTAACAAGTGGAAACCAATTAAATATTTCCTGTAGGGTTTCAATGGCTCCTGGATCAAGTATTGTTGTTGAACCTGGTGCTAAATTGATACTAAACAATTGCAAGCTACACAACGACTGTGATAAGACCTGGGAAGGCATTCAAATACAAAGCTCAGGCAGCAAGATCGGAGCCGTAGAATACATCGGTACCGTTGAAATTGAAAATGTGAAAGAAAATACATTCTCACACTAAAGATCTACGATTTAAAAATTATAATTTATTATTTGCTTCCTTTCCTCTATCCGAAAATCAGTTTTCCAGATCATGATGGATGAGAACAAAAGATGGGATTATCACTTCAAACATTTCTTGACTTGCAAGATTTTGCATCATGTATTTGCCTTCCATTTTGCCCATCTTGGTTGTCAATGGGCTCCATGATTGATAGCTATGTTTTCCACCAGGATCAAGGACAGGAGTTCGACCTATGACGCCATCACCTTTTACTTCATGCTTTTTGCCGAAGCCATCTGTGATGATCCAGTGACGTTTGAGGAGTTGTACAGTGGTGTCAGATTTATTTTCAATGGTAACATAATAGACATAGACATAGTAGTTTTTATCAGGCCGTGATTTGTCCGGCAGGTAGCTAGATTCCACACTGATACAAATGCCTTTTGTCGTTAAGGTCGCCATAAATCTGTTTAACTGTCCAAATCTAAAAAGTTTCTGACAATAATCTCTGCTTCTTCTAACGCAACTTCCAGTAAATCGTTGACCAAAGTTTGATCAAATTTGGACTCGAAGGTCATTTCTTTCTCAACTCTTTTTAATCTTTTCTTGAGTGAAGCTTCAGATTCTGTGTTTCTGTCGATTAATCTTTGCTTGAGTATTTCGAATGAAGGAGGTTTTATAAAGACAGTCATTACTTTGTCGGCGAAAGCATTTTTGATACTTACTGCTCCTTCCACATCTATGTCAAAAACTATTGATTTGCCAAGTTTTTCAATTCTTTCGATTTCAGAGAAAAGTGTACCATAGAATTGATCGGTGTATACTTCTTCGTACTCGACGAATTCGCCATTTGAGATTTTGGTTTTAAAATGGTGAGGTGTTAGAAAGTAATAATCCTTTCCGTCGGTTTCGTGTGCGCGTTTCTCACGCGTGGTAGCCGAGACACTAAAGTCAAGCTCATCAAATTCTTTGAGTAGATGTCTTACTATCGTGGTCTTGCCTGCCCCAGATGGTGCGGTGAAGACGATGTGTTTTTTACCAACTTGATTTGACTTGCCGCTAAACAATGTTAGCAAGCTGTTCTTTAATCTTTTCCAGCTCATCCTTCATGATTACGACAAGTTGTTGAATTTCGGAGTGTTGTGCTTTTGCACCCAATGTGTTTATTTCTCGACCAATTTCCTGAGAAATAAATCCTAGTTTTTTACCCTTTTCTACTTTTTCTATATTCAATGTTTCTATGAAGTAATCACAATGCTGAGATAGTCTGATTTTTTCTTCGGTGATATCAAGTTTTTCGAGATAGAACAAAACCTCTTGTTCATATCTGTTTTTGTCAACGTTTTCTTCTTGTAAATACTGCTCAAGATTTTTGAGCATTCGAGAACGTAAGTTGACCATTCTGGATTCTTCCAATGGCTCGACCTTCGTTAGGTTTTCTTGAATGGCTTTGATCCGTTTTACAAGATCACCTTTCATGGCTGCGCCTTCTTCTTCTCGATAAGCTTTAAGATTATTCAATGCATTGGAGACCATGTTTGAAATGACCTTCCACTCTTCATCATCGACATGCTCAGCTGTTGGAGCTACGACATTGGGAATTCGCATGATTGATTGAAGCATATCAGTAGACTCAATGCCTAGTTCTGTTTTGAGTGTATTGAGTTCTTCGTAATATTTTTTCACCAATGGAACATTCAATGCAAATTGTTCATCACCATTTTCAGTACCATATTTTAGAGTGACATCAAATTTGCCTCGATGAGCATGATCGATGATCATTTTCCTCAGCAACATTTCTCTTTCTTTCAAACCATTGGGAACACGCATTCGAATGTCAGTTGACTTCCCATTCAATGCTTTAATCTCAAATTCAATTTGTTTGTCATTGTGATTCGAACCAGCCTTCCCATATCCGGTCATTGATAAAACCATACAAGATCATTTCGGTGCAAGATACGTTATTGAACGGAGAAGCGAGAGACCAGAAGCGACACATGATAAGGCGGCGAACTGTATTTTTAAGGAATGATGGCAAACGTTTTGTCAAGGAATTTGTAAGGGAGAATATAAATTGACTTCTATTATCGGATGAAAATTCTTTAGCTCTTCAAGAATGATAAGAATCCACCAATTGAACGTAATTCTCTGAAAATCAGCAGAAAAAACTAAAGAATTATTTTAAGAAGTGGAGAAAAATACGAACTTTGCACCCCGCTAAACGTCTGAGAAAACGAAAAAAGTCAACTACATAAACTAAGATCAATGAGAAAAGCTGATTTGGTTAACCTTATTTCTGAAAAAACCGGAGTTCCTAAGGTCGATGTTTTGGTAACATTAGAAATGTTTTTTAGTGAGGTTAAATCAACCCTATCAAGTGGAGAAAATGTGTACATCAGAGGGTTTGGCTCTTACATTATCAAAAAGAGAGCAAAAAAAATCGGCAGACATATAAAGAAGAATGTTGCGATTGAAATTCCAGAACATTTTATACCAACCTTCAAACCTTCTAAAGTGTTTGTTGAGCAGGTAAAACAAAATGTTACTGAAGAACCCAAAGTCGAGAAAGAATAACAAATGAATTTAAGTGCAGGTCAAAAAATTACAATTCTAGTTTTCATCGGATTGTATTTTGCCATGTACTTGGGTTGTGATACAACTTCCAAAGAAATCCAGATGCTGGAAAAGTCCAGAACTGTAAACCCATACTATATTAATATACAGGCCGAAATTATGCAGGCCAAATCACAGATATCCAGTGAAGACAGATTAGCACTTGAAGAATTAGAACTGGATGTAGAACAAAGTATGGATGATGAGAAAATTGAAGGTCTAAAGAAAATTGCAAGCAAATGGTATAATATTGGCTTACCTTTGCTATCTGGTTATTACGCCGAACAAATCGCTGAGATAGAAAATACAGAAGATGCATGGGCGTTGGCCGGAACAACCAACTTTCTGAGTTTAAGTACGCTCAATTCAGAAAAGCATCTGAAATATGCTCAACAGCATGCCATCGATGCTTTTGAAAAAGCAATTTCCCTAAATCCTCAAAACCTAGATCACAAAATCAACAAAGCCCTTTGCTATGTTGAAGACAAGGAGAATCCGATGCAGGGAATCATGATGCTTCGTGAATTAGAAAGTGAGAATCCTGATGCTCCTGCTGTTCAAATGCAGCTAGGAAGATTGTCTTTGAGAACTAATCAGCTCGATAAAGCGTTGGAAAGGTTCAATAAGGTAATACAGTTAGATCCAGCCAATAAAGACGCTCATTGTCTGTTGGCTGAAGTCTACAAAGAAAAAAATGATAAAAGCGGGTTTGAAAAACACTCCGCTATTTGTCAATTACGATAAATATTAAAATAAATTTTTATGCCTTGCGGTAAAAAAAGAAAGCGACATAAGATCGCAACTCACAAGAGAAAAAAGAGACTGAGAAAAAACAGACACAAGAAGAAGAATAAATAAATTCTGTTTTTTAAGGGCACATCTCGTGCCCTCCTATCATTTATTATTCATTGGTAGAGTTTACGGCATAAACCTATGACTTAGCTGTAAACTGACTCAGTCAATTTAATCTTGGAAAAAGAGCTTATCATAAGAGGGACCGAATCCGAGGTAGAAATTGCATTGCTGGAAGACAGGAAGCTCGTAGAGCTCCACAAACAAGCGAAAGACGAAGAATTCACAGTAGGTGATATCTTCCTTGGTGAAATTGGGATGTTAAGGCCTGACCTTAACGCTGCATTCCTTAATGTAGGTATTCGTAAGGATGCCTTTCTACACTACACAGATCTCGGCCCACAAGTCAAATCCCTGCAAAAGTATACCCGTCAGGTTATCAGGAAACAATACAATATTTCTAGTCTTGATTCTTTCCAGGCAGAACCTGACAATAGAAAAGATGGGATAATCAACAAAGTCTTTCAAAGAAAGCAACCAATCTTGGTTCAGATTCTGAAAGAACCCATTTCGACCAAAGGGCCAAGACTCACTTGCGAGATTACCCTTCCGGGAAGATTTTTAGTATTGACTCCTTTCTCAAATGTCATTGCTATTTCAAAAAAGATCTCTGACGCAGAAGAAAGGAAAAGATTGAAGGTACTTGCAGAAAGTATCAAGCCCAAATCATTTGGTCTCATTTTGAGAACAGCTGCAGAAGGAAAAAGAGTGGCAGAACTCCATGAAGAGATTTCTGGTCTGATGAAGAAGTGGGATAGCATTTTCAAAGCATTGCAAGAAAGTGGAAGGCCAAGAAAATTACTTAGTGAAATTGACAAAGCTTCCACCATCTTTCGTGATCTTTTGAATGATGACTTTAACAACGTCATGGTCGATGACACGATTTTGCATAAAAATATCAAAAGCTATATCGGATCGATAGCACCTGATAAGCAAAAGATCGTAAAACATTACAAGGGTAAGAGACCCATCTTTGATACATTCAATGTTTCGAATCAAATAAAGTCTTCTTTCGGGAAAACTTCCACGATGAGAAGTGGAGCATATTTGGTGATCGAAGCAACTGAAGCTATGCATGTAATCGATGTGAATAGTGGCCCGAAAACACAAAGACAAAATCAGGAAACGGCGGCATTGAATGTAAATTTAGAAGCTGCTGAAGAGATAGCCAGACAATTAAGACTAAGAGATATCGGTGGATTGATCATTATTGATTTCATCGATATGAGAAATGGGGAACATAAGAATCGCCTCTATCAGTCGATGCGGGAATTTATGAGAAATGACCGCGCTCAGCATACTATTTTGCCTTTGAGCAAATTTGGATTGATCCAAATTACCAGACAAAGACTTAAGCCAGCGGTTAAAATAGAAACGGAAGAAGTTTGTCCTACTTGCAACGGAACAAAGAAAATCCAGCCTGTTATGTTATTCAAAGATGAATTGGATCGGGCGATTGAAACCATTATGCAAAACAAACCGTCTTCAAAGATTATACTTGAGGTAAATCCATTCATCCACGCATACCTGACCAAGGGTTGGTTTAGTTCTCCTCGTTGGCAATGGTACAAAGAATACAAGAAGTGGATCACGATCACTGAAAATTCTGATTTTCATCTGAAGCAGTACAGGTTTTTTGATGGCTACAATGATGAAATCCGCCTCAACTAACATTCCGGAATTTAAAAATCAAAAAATTCTTATCGCCCCATTGAATTGGGGTTTGGGACATGCAACACGTTGCTATCCTCTTATTGAGCATTATCTCAAATTGGGTAACGAAGTCCACATCGCATCAGATGGCCAATCATTGGAGTGGCTCAAAAATGAATGTGATCAGCAATGTATTTTCCATGAATTGCCAGGTTATAATATTGAGTACCGCAGTTCTAATTTTATTTTAGAAATGGTACGCCAATTCCCCCAAATAAAGAAGGCGATAAGACTGGAAAAAGAGGCATTGCTTAAGTGGCAGACCGACCAAAAATTTGACATTGTTATTTCAGATAACAGATATGGTCTTTGGGATGATGGTACGTTGAGTATTTTCATGACCCATCAATTGAATGTGGTGAATGTCAATGCTTTAACTAAAAAGCTATTTACCAGCCAAGTCGAAAAATGGATCAAACCATTTGACCAAATTTGGATTCCTGATTATAATGATCGGAAACTTAGTGGATTGCTGTCTGAAGGCATGGAAGCCAAACAGAAAATGTACTTGGGTCCATTGAGCAGATATCAAATGGCGTCAACAACAACAAAGGACGGTCCCATATTGGTCTTACTTTCTGGTCCGGAACCCATGAGAACCTATTTTGAAGATATCTTATCAAAAACCCTAGCCAATATAACAAAAGAGATGATCTGGGTACGTGGAACAACCACAGGCAAACCGTTAGATTTACCAGCTACACACGAGGTCATCGATCTTGCAGGTGTTGGACAGTTAGAAAAGATACTAAACAAGTCTAGTCTAGTCATTTGTCGATCAGGTTATTCCACGATCATGGACCTTGAAAATTTCGACATCCCAAGAGTTTACATTCCGACACCTGGACAAAAGGAACAAGAATATCTTGCAGAATTACAAAGCAAAAATGAAAACGTAAAATGGCTGCAGCAAGAACATGTGGATAGAGAATTATTAAAAATTATTCTTTAGTACTTTGTCAACTAAATTTTTACAAAGTATCATACTTTTTTCTACCGACTTTATATTCAAATTTTTTATTGTGACCTTATTCATTTTAATGAATGAAAGGAAATAAAAGCGTTTAAAACTCATAACTGTTTGAGCATTGAAAGACTTTAGAAGTATTCTATATGTAGCTGTCTTACAATGAGAAACTAATATTGATTCTTAAAAGGTGCGAGTTTTATGAGTTTAGCTTTTATGATGGAATGAATGTTAAAAAATGAATAGAGTCTTGATCTTTTTTGGTTCGTTTTTTGGATCAAACCAAAAAATGAACGAAGAGATTTTGATTTCATTTATTGAATTTTTCCATAGTAAACTTCATTCCTATTGCAGTAAAACTTTTACAAACCTCGGCTGCGTCCTTGATGACTTTAGGTAGTTTGTCTTTTTCTTCAGAAGACCATTCGCCAAGAACATAGTCAACTTGTTGTCCTTTTCGGAATTCATCACCAATGCCAATTCTAACGCGTGCATAGTTCTGACCACCAAAATGTTGGGCTACTGATTTAAGGCCATTGTGTCCGCCATCGGATCCCTTACCACGAAGTCTTATTTTGCCGAAAGGCAGGTTTAAGTCATCTACGATGATCAGCAAATTTTCTTTTTTAATCTTTTCCTTTTGCATCCAATGTGAGACGGCTTTTCCACTCAAATTCATGTATGTATTTGGTTTTAAAAGGTACAGACTTCTGCCTTTGTGTTTGACCATACACATGTCACCATGAGAGACACCTTTCCATTGTGCAGAACTTTCTTCTGCTAGATAGTCTACTACATCAAAACCAATATTGTGTCTTGTGTCTTCATAATCGGCTCCAATATTTCCGAGCCCTACTATTAAATATTTCATTGTAGGATCAATTTCTTCAGTTTCCTTCTTTCCAAACAAAAATTTCCAGATAAAATTCAATGCATTGGATTTTAGAGTGCGAAAATAAGGATTTATGTTTAGTGTACGTACAAGAGGATCATGTCTGTATTGATAATGCAGCAACGATCAAAACTTCTGGAACAAGTCTTTGCACTTTATTCATTTTGACTCTACTTGGAACTCGGACTAGTATGTGTTTTTTCTTCGAGAGAATTTGCTTACCGTGCATATCACAAACAATGACAGATTCAATTTGATCTTTGCATTAAATATTGATTTCTTGGTTTTTTTAAAGTTGAGTTGTTGTGTATATGAATAAAAACATGTACAAAGAAAGATAAGAATGCTTAATAGAAACTTCATGTGTTTTTAGCGTGATTATAAACTCAATCTAGTAGTGTTTGGAACATAGAGTGGCATAATTAAATATGATTTAAAATGTAGGTGTTTCCAATTAACTCTTCATCCCTATGTAAATATTCATATTTTTACTCCAAATATTCGCCAATGTTAAAGAAACCCGCCATCAATGAATACGCTTCATTCTATGAAACTTACATAAGTAAAGTTCCAGATGAGAATTTACTAGGTTTTTTAGATTCGCAATTGAAAGAATATGAGAATATAATTCAAAATTGTACCCCTGAAAATCTAGACCACAGATACGAAGAAGGGAAGTGGACCATTAGAGAAGTAATTGTTCATGTAGTCGACTGCGAAAAAATATTTGCTTATAGAGCTGTCGCAGGTTTGAGAGGTGAGAAGCAAGGTATTCCTGGTTTTGACCAGAATGAATATGCGGCCAACGCCAATGTCTCCCATCTAACAAAACAAGACTTACTTGACCTTTTAACTACTACACGAAAATCATGCATCGTTCTGTTTAAAACCGTTGCCGATGATGATTGGACAAAAACTGTAAATGCAAGTAACTATGACGCTTCAATAAGAGCCTTGGCTTACATGATTGCAGGTCATGCAGAACATCATTTGCGGATATTGAAGGAAAGGTATTTATAATGAGTAATGAGTAATGAATAATTCGTAATTCGTCATTCATCACTCGTCATTCGTAAATCGTAACTCACATTGTCCCTCGAAATGTTTTATTGGACAGACACATACACTTTTGTCAAGAAACTTAGTTTTCGGAAGCTGTGGAATTTTTCCAAAGTCTATGGAAGCTTTGTATGGAGTAAGGTAGTTAAAAAACCTGTGCAATGGGGCGTGCCGTTTACGGTTTCTATTGAACCAACGACGGCCTGTAATCTTCGTTGTCCAGAATGTCCGAGTGGATTGAGGTCATTTTCGAGGCCAACCGGAAATTTAAAATCTGATTTTTTTCGCAATACCATTGAACGCATACACCATGAGTTGATGTATCTGATTTTCTATTTTCAAGGTGAGCCGTACATCAACCCAGAATTTTTGGATATGGTAAAATTTGCGAATGAAAAAAATATCTACACGATCACTTCTACCAATGGTCATTTCCTCAATGATGAGAATGCAAAAAAAACCATCGAATCCGGACTGGACCGGTTGATTATATCCGTCGACGGAACGACACAAGAGGTGTATGAAAATTACCGAAAGGAAGGCAAGCTCGAAAATGTGCTCCAAGGTGCTAGAAACATCGTGAAGTGGAAAAAGAAACTCAAATCTCAAACGCCGCATATTATTTTTCAGTTTCTGGTGGTCAAGCCAAATGAACATCAAATCCCTGAAATCTTCAAATTGGCCAACGATATTGGTATAGACGAAGTCAAATTGAAATCAGCCCAAGTCTATGATTATGAACATGGTAATGAACTCATCCCCAATCAAGAAAAATATTCTAGATACAGTTTACAGGATGATGGGACTTACCGAGTAAAGAATGAACTACTAAATCATTGCTGGAAACTCTGGCATGCCTGCGTCATTACCTGGGATGGAAAAGTAGTACCATGTTGCTTTGATAAAGACGCAAAACACCAACTTGGAGACCTAAAAGAAGAATCGCTCCAAGAAGTTTTCCACAATGATTCGTATCGTCATTTCAGAAATAAACTTTTCCAAGGACGAGATCAAATTGACATTTGTACAAACTGCACAGAAGGCTGTAAGGTTTGGCTTGAATAAAATTACAAGCAACTTGTGTATTATTCATCAAAATCAATATTGAAATAAGCAAGTAACATTTTGAACTCCTTGGGCAAAAATTCCATTATATATTATAAATATCATACCTCAGTATTCCACAGAATTTAGACTTGTGGAAAAGTGGAATGATTTTTTCATGATAATGCTGTTAACTTCAACTTCTGAATGGAGCTCTCTAAAACAATAATTCAAGGCAAACTACTTTACAGCAATGCAAATAGCTTCGCGAAAGCGAAGAAAATGTATTTGCATCGCTATGAACAATATTATAAGAGTGACAGCATTTTCGAAGCAGATGAAATTTTTGATGATGAGCATCTGACGATAGAAATTCCACGCCTTGTTCGCCAACTATACGAGAAGACATTTAAGAATACTAGTGACTTGTTGCAATACTGTGCCCAATTTGCCATATCAGGATTTATTGATGCCTGGTTGTTGAAGGATGGGGTGATCACTATTTACAAGCATGTCGAACCCATCAGCGATAAAGTAGCTGTTAAAGAATATATCAAGGGACGTGATTTGATTGAGGAGAAGGGCAGAGAACAAGATGCGATCAATGCATTGAACAAAGCGATCGAAAAGTATGACAATCATGCACAAGCATATGAGCGTCGTGCAAAGGTCAACTTCATTCTCAAAAAATATCATGATGCCAAACGTGATTATGGTAAGAGTATCAAAATAGATGAGACCAATCCATATCCATATTATGGTCGTGCCGAGGTATATATCTTAGAAGAGGCTTGGGGTGAAGCCGTTGCTGACTTGGAAAAATCGATAAAGCTTTCTGTTGCACTTCAGTCAATTTACTGGAAATCTAGAAGAAATAAGGCCATCTGCCATATGAAACTTGAAGAATATGAAAAGGCAGCATTTGATCTTAAATTATTCACCAACAGAAAATTCAGACCTGGCGATAGCAATATTGAATGGTTGCCATGGGCGAATTATCAATATGGAATCGTGTTGATAGAGCTCGAAAAATTCGAGGAAGCGCTTGAAGCATTTGAGAAAATCGGCGATCCTAATGAGTCTGATATGAAAGATGTTTCCCCAAGTCTTGTTCTGCGCAACATCGGTATCGCTAAAATGGAAGTTGGCCAAAATGGTTATATCAAGGACCTTAAAGATGCCTCAGATCTTGGCGATAAGGTTGCTTCCAAAATGTTGAAGGAAATAGCATAGATTTTCTCTTCCAAACTAATTTTTTATCCACTATTTTCGTTTTCCTTTTATTAAACTTTGGAAATGAGAGTTTTACTTATCGCTATATTTAGCTGTCTTGTGGCTGTTACATCTTCAGCTCAATTATCATCTTCAGAAAATAAAAAATTAACTACAGCCGTGCAAAATCGTAAGGCTGGAGAATTTGAAAAAGCCGCCAAGGTTATTGACAAATTGCTTTCCAAATATCCTGATCACCAGGAATTGCTTTTGGAAAAGGGGATGATCTACCTTAATCAAAACAATATGGCGGATGCTCTTGAACCGCTGGAAAGAGCCTGGGAACTTGCACCCGAATCGAGCTACAAATTGACCTTTACCTTGGTCAATATTTATATGGATCAAGACAGGCATGACGATGCATTGAATATGCTATCACATTTTATGAATTTTAAAAACCTTCGACCGAAGGAAATAGAAACAGCACGAAAACTTGGAGATCAAATACTTTTTATCAAAAAGGCAATGGCAAATCCGGTCCCTTTTGATCCTGAAAAACTGTCTGATAAGATCAATACAGATGATTCAGAATATCTTCCTGCCTTTACGGCGGATGGTGAGACATTGATTTTTACAAGAAGAATTGGGAGACAAGAAGATTTTTACCTCAGCTTCTTTGATGGTGAAAATTTTGTGGATGCCATTCCATTGGAAGAATTGAATACAGGCAACAATGAAGGAGCGCATTGTATCTCTCCAAGTGGGAAGCATATATTTTTTACAGCATGTGACCGTCAAGGTTCAATTGGTGGTTGCGATCTTTATATCACATTAAAAAAGGATGGAGTCTGGGTGGAGCCCATCAATCTTGGACCAGGTGTAAATACAAGAGCATGGGATGCACAACCTTCTCTTTCACCAGATGGTAACAGATTGTATTTCGCTAGTACGAGAAAAGGAGGACTAGGGAAGTCTGATATCTGGTACATCGATCTAATCAATGGTGTATGGACAGACCCAATCAATGCCGGTCCTGCAATCAATACGGATGGGAATGAAGAATCACCATTCATACACCTTGACGGTGAAACCTTATATTTTAGATCGGACGGACATTTAGGAATGGGTAAACATGATATCTTTTTGTCAAGAAAGGTCAATGGTGAATGGAGCAAAGCAGAAAATCTTGGTTATCCTATCAATACAAAGGCCGATGAAGGAGCATTGACCGTTAGCACTGACGGTATGACTGCATACTACGCATCAGATGTCGACAATGAAACACCACATCTTGACATTCTGAAGTTCGAACTTCCAGAAGAGATGAGGCCGAAACCGGCAAGTTTTTTCAAAGCGACAGTATTTGATAAAGTAACCAAAGCGATCATACCGAATGCTTTCGTAGAAATATTTGATCTAGGAGCCAACAAAACATTCAATAAAGACAAGGTTGATGAAAATGGTCAGGTAATCGCAAGTATTCCAAATGGTCAAGGTTTTGCCATTCATGTGGAAGCACCGGGCTATCTATTTTTCTCGAGAAATTTAAATTGGCAGGATTCTATTTTTACCTATGATGCCAAGGCGATTGACTTGTATCTTGAGCCAATTCCTGCTGTGGCAGAAGACGAGTCTGCACCAATTATTGAATCTGCACCTGTTATTCTTAATAATATATTTTTCGAATCGGGTTCTGCAGATCTGTTGATCAGTTCAAATCACGAGATTGAAAAGTTGGCTGCTTTACTCAAAGAAAAAGAAGATTTAAAAATCAGAATCATTGGCCATACTGACAATGTCGGCAACGATGAAGATAATATGTCTCTGTCTTTCAAGAGAGCAAATGAAGTGAAGAAAGCATTGGTTTTCAGAGGCATTGACATCTTGAGAATCGATGCTGAAGGAAAAGGCGAAAGTATGCCGATTGCTGACAATGACACACCAGAAGGACGTCAGGCAAACAGAAGAACTGAGTTTGTACTGATTTCGAAAGCCAAAAAGTAAGATGGGAAGAAGACGAAAGAAGAGTATACCCAACGTAGTCATTACAGGCATGGCCGATAAAGGAAAGGCTGTTGGACGTGATGATGAGGGTATGGTAGTATTTGTTGAGGGAGCAGTACCGGGCGATAGACTTGATGTATTAGGACTCAGAAAGAAGAAAGGATTTTGGAATGGTGTGCCTGAAAAATTTATCGAATATTCACCAGACCGGACCGATCCAAGATGTAAGCATTTCGGAAACTGTGGTGGTTGCAAATGGCAAAACCTTACATACGAAGCACAGCTAAGACATAAGCATAAAATCGTTACCGATGCTTTTCAACGTCTCGCCAAAGTAGAAGTAGGAGAGACACATGATATATTGGGCGCAGAAAAAGTTTTCAACTACAGAAACAAACTTACCTACAGTTTTACCAATTTAAGATGGGTTCCACAAGAAGTTCTTGATTCTGGTGTTGAGGTGGATTTTTCGAATGGCCTTGGCTTTTTTAGAGCCGGTTCTTTTTCTAAAGTTGTCAATATTGAGCAATGTCATTTGCAAGAAGACGAAACCAATCGCATACGAAACTACGTTAAGGAATATGCATTAAAGAATGAATTGACTTTTCATAATCCATTCAAGCATGAGGGCTTTTTGAGAAACATCATTCTCAGATCAAACAGGAAGGGCGAATGGATGTTTATCATCGTAATCTACGAAGAGAACATGGAGGTGATTTCAGATCTTCTTGAGTCCATCGATAACGAATTTCAAGAAATAAACTCATGTTGGTATTGTGTCAATCCTAAAATGAATGACAGTATCCACGATCTTGAAGTGAAACACTTTTCAGGAGAAAGGTATTTGAGTGAATCACTTGGAGATGTTCAATTTAATGTTGGTCCAAAGTCGTTTTTTCAAACCAATACTTTTCAAGCTGAAAGATTGTATGAATCTATTCGTGAATTTGCTGACTTCGATGGTCACGAAAATGTGTACGATTTATATACAGGCCTTGGAAGCATTGCCTTGTTCGTTGCTAAGCATTGTAAGCAGGTAGTCGGTATTGAAGAAATTGAAGCTGCGATTGAAGATGCCAAGATGAATACTCAGTTAAATGGCATAGATAATGCTGTCTTTTATGCGGGAGATGTAAAAAATATTTTGACAGATGAATTTGCAAACAAGCATGGAAAACCTGACTTGTTGATTACTGATCCTCCAAGGGCAGGAATGCACGAAGATGTTGTCAAGATGTTGCTGAAACTCGAAGCTCCAAAAATTGTTTATGTAAGTTGTAACCCAGCAACACAAGCCAGAGACATAAAATTATTGGATGAGAAATATAGGGTTAAAAAAATCAGACCAGTTGATATGTTTCCTCATACAAACCATGTTGAAAATGTTGCATTATTAGAATTGAAATTAGATGAGTAAGAATCTCAGATATCAAACGCTCCGCAACGAGCTAAAGCCATACATGAAGGCGATGGGACAAGCTACAGATTTGATCCTTGATAAAGAAGTTTCAAAATATCCAATTATGGTTGCTCATCAGGCAGAGTTAGAATTGGGAATTCCTATTGTCACAAAGAAAACATTTCCTCAAGGGAATTGGAATATACATGCTTCAAGTCTTGAAGAGTTTGTTACAAAGCAAATCATCAATGATGAGAAAGTTCAAAATTTCCGGGCAACTTATAAAGATGCAAATGCCTTTATCTGTGTATTTACGCTCAGTGAATTGGGCGCTCAATTTGTTTTTATGCCTCGATCAGAAGAGCAAGAGCAAAACTAAATTCATCTCTTAAAATTAAAGTCCAAATTCATATTTGATACCCAACTTAGGTCCGTTCCCTCTGATTTGGTAGAATTCTCCATTTATTCCTTTTGTAAGAAAATTCCCAAGTGGCAAATTGTATGAGGCTTGGATCCCAAGGGAATGTCTATTAGATAGTACCCGAGTGTATGAAAGTCCAACACTGAGGAATGAAGATGGCTTGGTCGTTTCGCGAAACGAATTAACATCTCTGATAGTTTCTTCTGGAGTAAAATCTTCACTATTTTCTTCTTCATTTTGTATACCAATTCCACCTTGTGTTTCGGGAGTTGCGAGGACATCATTTTCAAGCGTAAAGTTGCTGGTTTCACCAAAATATTTGTAGAAAGTAGATGAAAGAACCCATTGATTATTCGATGACGGATTGATGGTATATGCAAGTCCTAAATATCCACCGTATAGATTTGTTTCATTGTCTATTTTATCTTCAGAATTTATATCTGCTGTGAGCTGCGCATTTGACGATGATGTAGCTTTGAATCTCATTTTTAAGTAACTAAGTCCTGCTTCGGCTGACCATGAGTTGTTCATCCTTCTTTTAAGTCCAAGATCAAAATGATAACTCAAAATGAAATTTTGCGTATAAGCTTGAACCTCATTGGCGTTTCCTTTTGTCCACAGAGCATAGAAGGCAGATGCTGTTCCGACCAAAGCCCATTTCTTTCTCATTTGGACTGGATTTATAGTTGCCTTCCCTATGTCTTCACTAAGTTTGTCAATATCAAGCGTTAGCATCGCTTTATCCCGATTATAAATCAATGAACTAAGTTGAATACCACCTATAGGAGATGAGTGGTCAAAAGTCTGACGTGAATCTTTTTCTGCAAGTCCGTAGCTAGCTTGCTCTCCTAATGGAATGCTTTGGTTTCCAATTTCTTTTGTTGCATTGGTTTCTGCCTCTGGATCTACGATCTTTGTGATTGAAGGTTTTAACGTTTTGGACGTATTTGTTTTAGTTGTGCTTATAGTTTGATTTTGGTATTTAAGAGTCTCAGGAATTTGAGTTTCAACTAGATCATGTGATTCTTTGATCTCTGTTGAAGTGCTCTCAATTATGTTTTCATTTGCGATGGAATTGTTAGAATTGATTTCGGAGTTGTTGATACTGGTTTTAGAATGATTTTTAGAACTTGATGTATTGTGAGAATCTACAGATTTTTCTGATGCATTGTCTGTGTATTCTTTGGTCTGATTTGATGATTCAATCTTGGGCTGGTTTACAATAATGTTTTCTTCTACGATCGGGTTGGCAATTTGCACCTCACCATTAATATTGAACAATACAATGATGGTGAGCAATAGCAATGACAAAAGACCAACCCATTTCCAGATAATAAACGGTTTGTCATCGTCTTTATCTGCATCGAGCATTTGCTGCATTTTGATCCAGTCAGAATCATCAGCTTTCTGACTGTAGTTTTTTAACCGTTCTTTATAACTCTCGTTTTTCATTGCATCATTTTTAAACCGTACATATTGTTCAGTTTTTCTTTTAATTCTTTTTTAGCTTTTGCCAACATCCATTTGGAAGTGTTGATATTGATCCCAGTCATCTCTTCAATTTCGCGGTGTTTGTATCCTTCAATTTCATACATCGAAAAGATCATTCTTTGATTGTCTGGTAAACTTTGGATCAACTCAAAAATCTTTTCTGTTTCCAGCTTGTCAAGAGCGTCATTAAGAGCAATTTTATTTGACTCAACAATGGTGCTATCGACGGGCGCCATGATTTTTTGGTGCTTATTATTGCTTCTAATATTATCAATGCAAGTCTTTATCAGGATGTCATTGGCAAAGCCAAGAAAGTTGGTTCCTAATTTATAGTTGCCTATAGATTTGAAAACTTTCATCATCGCCAGGTTAAAAACCCACTTTGCTTCATCTAGGGAGTTTCCATATCGCATGGCAGTACCAATGAGTTTTTCATAGGTGTAGTGGTACAACTTTTCTTGTGCTGTACGATCTTGATTTAGACATTGTTTTACGATATGTTCCAGCGGAAACTCTTCCATTATATCTGTAACACCAAATTAATTCTCTTTCTTTTGATCATCAAGTTTGATTTCATTTCCTTACGTCGGCTAACTTCACAGCTATAAACCTTTTGCATCAGAAACAATGGTCTTGAATTCAGATTTGAAATTGTGATCATCTCTGAGGTTCGTATTATTTAACCATTGTAGAATGGTATCATAGCTTGCAGATCCTTTGTATTGTGATTCTGTAAGTATCATTCCGAAAGAAGCAACACTTGCCGTAAATTTCATATAATCAGTTGATTCATCGAAAGAATTACCTGCATCAAAAATATCCAATTCCATTGGTTGGCTAACGTCTGAGTTTGGATATTTATATCTGAAGTCAATTTTAAATGTAGGACTAGCTTGGCCAGCACTTGTCGTAGGAATGATTTCGTACAGAGCTGTGATGTTTTGATCAGCTCCAATCTCACCTGCATCTTTGGTGTCATCTTCGAAATCCTCTTCATTTAAAATTCGATTTTCATATCCGATCAATCTATAGGACTGAACATTTTCTGCGTTAAACTCCACTTGAACTTTTACATCCTTCGCTACGGTGAAGAATTTGTTGTAATCATAGATGAATACTTTTTGCAGTTGATCAATATTGTCGATATACTCATACGTACCATTGCCATTATTGGCAATTTGTTCGAGGCTTGCGTCATTGAGATTTCCACGACCCACTCCCAGTACAGTTATGAAGACACCAAGTTCTCTTTTCTCCTCGATAAGTTCGACCAATTCCTCCTGGCTCGATGGACCGACATTAAAGTCGCCGTCGGTTCCAATGATGATTCTATTGTTTCCACCTTCAATGAAATTGGCCGATGCAATTTCGTATGCTGTTATGATCCCTTCTGCTCCAGCAGTACTTCCACCAGCTCCTAATTTATCGATGGCTTCATAAATTACATTTTTTTGGTTTGCACTTGTAGATTCCAAAACTACGCCGGCAGAACCCGCATACGTTACAATAGCAATCCTGTCATTTTCAGACATCGAATTGACCAATCTTTTAAACCCTTCTTTTAAAAGATCCAGTTTATCCGGGCTGTTCATCGAACCAGAAACATCGATGAGGAAAACAAAGTTTGAGGTACGCAAATAAGATGAAGGAACTGGACTACCTTTGATTCCTATTCTTACCAATTTGTGATCTGGTTTCCATGGGCATTGACTGACTTCACCATTTAAACTGATGGGATGATTGTCATCATTATATTCATAGTCGAAATCAAAATAATTAATAAGTTCCTCTGTTCTGACTGCACCTTTAGGTGGTAAAATTTTGTCTTGTTGAATGAATCTTCGAACATTTGCATATGATGCGCCATCAGCATCGATAGAGAAGGTAGAAACTGATTGTTCAGAAACTTTAATAAATGGATTCTCCTCAAATTCAGCATAGTTTTCAACGCTTATTGTTGTGCCGGATGTACCAAAGCTTTCGCCAATTGCATTATCAGAAAGTCCTGGAAATCCCGTGTTATTCAAATCACCATCTTCAGTACACTGCGTGAATAAGCCAAGGACAACGAAAAGAAAGATAGTTTTACATAGTTTCATTTAATTGCGATTTTGATGTTTTCATATACATTATAACCCCATTATCGGATGAGCTTTAAAAATGGTTGGTGATTCTGGTAATTTTTTAAAATTTTCCAAAGAAAGCTTTTCTCACCCAACCTTTTGTATTCCCAATGCGATGTAAATACCAAAACTATCGCATTATGAACGTTAAAAACTTGATTTGTATGTTGATGGTCAATGTTGCCATCACTTCATGTAATAAGGCACCTGATTTTGATTGTGAAAATGTTACTATCACCTTAATCAATGACACATCCATGGACATTTCTGATTTCCAGATTTCAAATCATTCTTTGGCAAATAATGAAGTTGATATCGAAATAGAAATCATTCCAAAATTAACATCGGGCTCAGTTAGTGATCCCATTTGCTTCTCTTCACTCATGGTAGAAAACAATACTCCATTGGTTTATTTTCAGGGAGTTGTTGGCGAAGACACCATCCAGAGTATGACCTATTTTGGTTGGGTCAGTGGACAAGCCTTTCTGTCTCCAACTGGAGAATTTGAACTTACCTTGTTTGATGATGAGTGCATAGAAGATTTCATTTGCTATAATGCGCAATTTTAGATGACCGAGGAGGTGGATTTCACCTCCTTGGTTGCTTTTAAATTTCGTATAATGCAGCATGGAATTTAATCAACAGATTCTGGCTGCCATAGTCAATGAACTTGGAAGAGAAGACTTAATTTTATCTCGTGCACCAGGTAGGATCAATCTTATTGGGGAGCATACAGATTACAATCAAGGGCTTGTATTTCCTGCAGCCATCAATAAATATTTCTACTTTGGAATCAAGCCCAACGGTTCCTCATATGTGAATGCAAAAGCACTTGACCTTAATGAAGTCTGTAGCATTGACCTCAATGATATGTCTAAAACAGGGATGCTTTGGGCAGATTATCTTGTTGGTGTCCTTCTTCAGTTTAAACAGAGAGGCGTAGCATTGAAAGGATTTGATTGTGCATTATCAAGTGAAGTGCCAGTTGGATCTGGTATGAGTTCTTCTGCTGCACTTGATTGCGGGTTTATAGTTGGCTTGAACAAATTGTATGATGCAAATTTAGACAACTGGGAAATTGTACAACTTTCTTCTGCTTCTAACAATCAATTCCTCGGAATAAAAAGTGGGATTCTCGATCAGTTCGCTTCGGTTTTTGGAAAGCCTGATCACGCTATGATGATGAATTGTGCCAACCACAAATTTGAATATGCTCCGATCGATCAGTCTGAGTATTCATGGCTCTTGATAAATACTTGTGTGAAGCATTCTCATCTTACCTCAGGTTATAATGATCGTGTTGATGAATGTTTGCGTGGCCTAGAGTCTTTGAAAGTGAAGTTCCCTGACATATCCAGCATAAGTGACATAAAAAATGTCAATGATCTAGATGATGTACATTTTGAAAATCAACGCATACGAGATAGGGTGAGTTATATTATTGAAGAGAATACCAGGGTCATTACTTTTGAGAAAGCATTGAAAGAAAGTGATGTTGATGCTTGTGGTCAACTTTTGTATCAGTCACATGATGGACTGTCAAATAAATATGAGGTTAGTTGTAATGAACTTGATTTCCTAGTCGCGCTTTTCGAAGATGATCCAAGTGTAAAAGGATCAAGAATGATGGGAGGTGGATTTGGAGGATGTACAATTAATTTAGTAAAAACCAAGGAAATTTCAATGGTGCAGGAAAAGGCAAAAGAAGCATATTTGGAAAAATTCGGTATCCAACCTGAATTCTATGCATTAAAAATATCAGATGGTGCAGGGTTGGTTTTTGATGAATAATTCTTTATCAATTGAATTTATATTATAAATGTTGACTCGAAAAGTTTTATTTCGGGATTATATAAACAAGCAAAGAATTAGCCTCAATTTGTAGCCAAGCCAAAAGAAGCAAAGCCACCCCGATTTGGTCCCGATACATCGGGATAAATTAGGTGTGGGTGCCTGCATAGGAGGGCCGCTTTAAATCGGGATGATTTTTTGGGTTCGTTTTTCATCTAGGAAAA
>JAHDDD010000025.1:21816-22661 GCA_020629535.1 Saprospiraceae bacterium | reverse complement strand
TCCAAAAGTTGTCAGCTCCTAGTTGTGGTGAAGGAACAAATTTTCTAAACTTTTTCTCATCTGAATCATCCTCAAGTGCCAAATAAAATCCACCTCCCCAAGTCCCGAGCCAAGTCCAACCATTTTGATCTTCAGAAACTGTGAGTATTGCTCTTGCATGAATGCCATATGGGTTAGAAATATCTCTGGTGTACTTCTTGAAAGTTTCCGTTTCAGGATCAAAAATATTTAACCCATCCTCAGTACCAATCCAAATTTCCCCATTCTCTTTTTGAAGGATGCTTAGAATTTCATCATTGCTCAAACTGCTCTGATCATTAGCATCATGCATATAAGATTTCCACTCATCATTGTTTTTATCAAAAATGACAAAACCACCGTGACGGGTTCCAATTAAAAGTTCATTATTAAGACCGATGCCTAAAGCAGATATGAAGCTGGATTTTAGTGCGGGTATATTCTCACTATCAAAGATTTTCAGATTGTTGTGGCCATCCATTCTGACCAAGCCATTGTTGGTGGCCACCCAAATAAAACCGAGATGGTCTTGGATGATTTGGTTGATCTCAGTACCAGGGATTCCATTATCTTTTGAAAAAGAGGTAAAATGATAGTGATTCACTCTTTGTGCAAACACAAAGCATGGTATAAATAACAAGAAAAAAAAGACCCTTTTACCCATATTAATTAAGAGTGCAAAATTGACTCCTATATGTAACTGATTCAATAAATTTTAAGGGTAAATAAACAGGTATGTAAAATGTATTACAAATTTAGAAAAATTTAAGAGGCACCCAAACCAATGGATGCCTCTTATTCCAATCTGCTTTATTCTAATACTATGT
>JAHDDD010000025.1:15259-21806 GCA_020629535.1 Saprospiraceae bacterium | reverse complement strand
AAGCGGCCCTCCATGGCTGGCTCCCACACCCAATTTATCCCGATGTATCGGGACAAATCGGAAAGGCTATGCTTCTTTTGACTTGGATAAAAATTGGAGCTATGCTTTTACTAAACTATACCATCCAGACATCAAACTTTTCGAGCTCAAGATTTATAGTTATTTGCTTGACAAGAGTACTAGTACTCTTTATAATAGCATTTCCTTTTTTCCTGGATGCAACATGAATATTTAATTGACAAAGTACTAGATGGTCAGATGACAAATCTTTTTATCTCAGTTTTCATGATGCCTTTGAGCTTGATAGCAGCATCAAGTGCCAGTGAAGCATCAGAAGGAAATGGCAATGGATTACTCTTGATGCACTTCAATGAGTTGGAGCTCAAGGCTCTTCGGTCTCCTCTGAATGATGCAGAAATATCTTCGAATCCTGATTCTACTGTAAAGTTTCTTGAATTCAACATCTCTTTTGTTTCAGCATTATAGAATTTTATAACTCCACCAACGGTTGCGTATTTGTCTCTTCTGATCTCCATTACATCTGCAAATATTGTCACCATTTTGGGCTTTTTGATGTCGTTACCCAATGTATCTTTGGCTACATTTCCATTGCTGTCAAAGAAATATTCGTAACCATCTTGAACTTCCTTGGTATCAACGTATTCTCGTATGAGCTCTCTTTCTGGGCTTACTGCAAAATCTCTGATTTCAATTTCAGATACGATATCGATCTGTTCATTCAATGGCTTCAGCGTATAATATTCTGTCCAAAGACTGTTGAGTGCTTTGACATTTACTGCAAGTATGTCTCTCTCAAGGTCAATTGGCATTGCAACTTGCGTTCTGTTTTCAGTGCGAAGCAAAACCCTTGTTTTACCCAAATCCACAGCCAATCTCTTCAGTTCGTCAGTATCTTTATAATGCATGTAGTATTTATTCACATGATCAAGTTCAGTGTAAGCATCTCGGGCTGCATATTTGTCTCCACGCTTGGCTCTCTCCAACAAATCTTTAGCATAATTGTAGTGATAAGCTGACGCTTCTGAAGAAACCTTCTTCATCAAATCATTGACATGTAAAAATTTGAATTGTGCTTTGTATCCATCTTTGCTTATCAAAGGCAATAAAGGTCTAAGTGCTTCCTGACGATCATGAATATCTGCATAAATAAGATAGATTTCATCAAGGTTTTCAGGTCTGTTTTCGTCATTTAAAATTTTAATTCTATCAGTATCTCTTTTGAGTAATTTAGCATAGGCTTCTTCCAAATACTGAATGTTTTTGGTTGACTTATTTTTCTTACCGTGTATGCGTTTCTTGGCAAGTAAAATTGCTTTTTCATAATTACCATCATCTATGGCTTTCTCCACAGAACGACAAGCACTCATGAGTATAATAAGTCCGATTAAGTATAGATAATTTTTCATAGCAGTTGGGTTTTAGATGATTGAATGTTTACTACTAAGATCGTACTTATTAAGATATTTGTTAACTAATTTATTAACGTTATGAGTTGTTTAACGAAGATGAGAAATTGAAGTAGAGGCATTGATTGTGCAAAATGCTCCAAAAAAGTCAATGGAAATGGGACTTTGAGGACAAACGATGTAAAATTGAACTTCGTATCAAGCCCACCTCTCTTAATAGAGTATTAAGAAATTTAGATGAGCATCGGAAAGGCATTCCCCGAAAGGGGCAAAAAAAAAGCGGGACTTAAAAGCCCCGCTAGATTGTTTTATTTAAATGTTGTACTACTTAATTACAATGAATTTTTTCGTTTGGACCGAATCATCTGGAAGAACAATTCGTAGATAATAAACACCTGATGATAATGAGGTGATATCCATGCCTTGATCGATCACTGCATTGTTGAATGATTTCAATGATCTGTCCATATTGAAGATTGTAGCAGATTTAACCTGAACACCATTCAGACCATCAATTTGAAGCACATCTCTTGCAGGATTTGGATATAATGTGATCGCGACATTCGGAGAAGTCAATCTCGCTGCACAATCACCTGTAGAGGCTTGACCTGCAACAAAATTACAAGTGCCACTTGCATCACTTTGATCACCACCACAGATTGCTGTAACATTCCAATCGTAAGCAACATTCTTGACCAAACCTGAAATGCTGATATTGGTATTGCTGGTAGTAAACTCATTCCAGTTTGTTTGACCAGCCTCATCGATTCTTACAAGGTAGCTTGTAGCTCCTGAGACAGCTGACCAATTCAATCGTGCTGATTTTGGTTTTATGTTACTTGCAAATAATCCTGTTGGAGTATCACATGCACCGCCAGTGCTGCAAGGTGCACAATCTGGTCCACCACAATCAACTCCTGTTTCACTTCCATTTTGAACACCATCGCTGCAGCTTGCACATGGATCGCAATCTGGACCACCACAATCTACACCTGTTTCACTTCCGTTTTGAAGACCATCGGAACAAGTTGCTCCTGATCCACATGGATCACAATCTCCTCCACAATCAACGCCAGTTTCATTTCCATTTTGAACACCGTCAAAGCAGGTTGGCTCTGCGGCTGCACCACAACCTCCAGAATTCAAGAGGCTTGCTCTTGCGCCACCATTGGTAAATAGTGCATTCATTCTATCAGACTGCCCAACGGTAAACAAGTTCATGCAAGCATCATCTGAGTAGTCCATATAATTTTGAACCATATCAACACTGCCGCAAGAAACATGTCCTTCGGCGCAACCATAATTGGGTCCGTCTGATAATGGTGTGTCTGATACAAAATCATCAACACTACATCCACCGTCACCCCAGATGTGTCTGAGGTTTAACCAGTGACCTACTTCATGTGTTGTAGTTCTTCCTAAGTCGAAAGGAGCCGTTGCTGTACCAATGGTTCCGAAGTATGCATAATCAACCACTACCCCATCGGTAGAAGAAGGTCCTCCAGGAAACTGCGCATAACCTAGCAATCCGCTTCCTAGATTACACACCCAAATGTTTAGGTAATCAGTAGCTGGCCAAGCATCAAGTCCTCCTCTGCCAAATTTCTTCACAGCATCATTTGAGCTGAAGGATGGTTTGTTTGTTTGTCTTCTTTGAATACCAGTTGTTGCGTTGCCATCAGGATCAACAGTGGCGAGGCAGAATTCGATTTCTGCATCAACAGCCTGAGACCAAGTGTTGTCAGCATCTGCATTTGTTCTTCTGAAATCATCATTCAATACATCAAGTTGAGATTGAATCTGAGCTTCAGATATGTTTTGTGCATTTGTTTTGTAAACAACGTGTACCACAACCGGTATGGTTATGATGGTGCCATTTAGCTTTTCGTTTTTCGCCAAGTAATCCTTGGTGTGTTGTTCAATTTGAAGCATGTTGAATTCCATTTTTGGATTGTTTTCCATTTGCTCTAACATGTGTTCATGAGAACCACAGGTTCGTTGTTGAGCAAAGGAAATCATGCTGAAAAGTGTACAAAAAAGAAAGGTGAATTTGAATGTTTTCATCAAAAATCAATTTGGTTAAAAAATGAGGCTATTAATGGAAAGATGTGTAGATGTATGCGAATCTAATATAAAATTTGGATTTCAATGGGCGTTGACAATCAAAAATTCGCAAGAAACATACATTTCCAAAGCGTTAGGTGGAGTTGTTTGATCTGTGTTCAAATGTAATTAGTCCTTTACAAGTAGAAAAGGATTAAATTGAAAAGAGATACCAATTGTAAAATGTTTGCTGAAAGCCAAATCCTAGAAGCGATGAGATCCTGTTAAACCAATACGTAGACGGTTTAGTTTACTGGTAAAATCATCCAATTCAAAGACGGGAGATAAGCCATGAGAGTATTGTACTTCCAAGCTTAAAGCCCTGCTATTGTTGAATTTGTAGCCAATTTCGATTCCGGTCAATATACTTTGATTGAAGCTTTGAATATTCTCTTGGTCGGCTGTTATACTGCCTTGTCTCGCACGCAAAGCTTGATGCATCGGTGTAAATGATCTTAGACTGTTAGAACGTATGCGCAGGTAATCCAATGACAACCCAAACGTAGCAGCTACACGCAACCGTTGATTGTCTAATACATTTAATCTTGTGGTCAATTCAAGTCCAGTTTGTTCGACCAAATGCTCATTTTGTAAGTCTACAATAAAGTCAATGGACTCGGAGCCGAAATCACCATCTCGCTCCATAACAACAGATGAACCTATAAATCCTAGGGGAGATGCCATGGTCAATGCATACTCATTGGTAGAACTCAAACTTTCATCTTCTAATGAATATGTTAGTTCTGAATTATGACCAGATTGTACTTTATTTTGAGCGAAGCTTGCCGCAAGTTGAAGATCTATTCTTTCTGTCAATGATTTTGCAATTCCTAATTTCAAATATGCACCATGGCCATTCTCATGAGTAAAATCAAAAGGACTTAATGCACTGAGTAAGTTTTCATTAATTACATATTTCCAATTGGAATACCCTGACGCAGCAATTAATTTCCAACTTCTATTTTCTTCCAGAATATTGGATTGCAAATCAAGCTGTTCTTTATCGCGGTCAAAAGATAATGGCAAAGCATGCAGTCTGTTTACCTCTGGAGCCTGTGTTAAAAGTTCAAATTGCGTCTCTTCAATCATATCATCTTGAATCGAGACATTCATTTCTTCTTCTGAAGATTCGAAGATATTCACCATCGATTTTTTCCCCTTGGAAATCAAGTCAATTGTAGTTGACTCTTGATCGTTTGATGTCTCAATGATATTTGGAATTTGAGAAGTTGATGAATGTAGATGATTTGAACTTTGCTTTTGAGGCACATCCACCCAAGGCGAAGTCTGGTTGAGTTCCTTCTTTATTGATGGTTTAGATGGCTTTACTTTGCTTCCGGTCTTTGGTTCGGATGAGGTCATTTTGTTTTCTCTTGGAATGTCAAATTCTGGAGTCTCAGGAAGTTTTTGATTGGTTAAATTGTTTGATTGAATGAATTCATTCATTATCCTGTCACCCGAATTTCCTGGACTTGAGTTTAAAACTTGACCAGGAATCAAAAGGAAGAAAGCTAAGGTTATGATGATTCCAAAAATAAGCCAAAAGATAAGCCAGTGGTTCCTTTTGTTTGGAACAGCATATACCTCTTCCGTTATGTTTTCAAAAACACGTTCAGAAGGTTGCAACCAATCTTCATTATCCAATGAAGATGGATTGTTAAATAGATCTTTTATTTCATTGTCTCTAGGCATATTTCCCGTCAAGACTATAGTCAGATTCTTTAATTTTTAATTTGAGTAGCTTCTTCGCTTTCATTAATTGTGTCTTAGATGTGCTTTCAGAAATTCCCAATTCTTCGGAAATTTCTTTGTGTGAAAATCCATCAATAATATACAAGTTAAATACAGTTCTATATCCTTTAGGAAGTTGCTGTATCATTTTTGTCAATTCTTGAAGGCTCAGATTATCTAAGCCTATTGCTTTGTCTGAAAGTTGTAAATTCAGATCAATGATGTTTTCGAAGTTATTGAGTACATTTTTCTTTCTCAAGTGTTGAAGACAAACATTGATTACGACTCTTTTTGACCAAGAGATAAAGTTACCTCTTGTGTGATCAAATTGGTGGAGATCTTTATAGATTTTGATAAATGATTCTTGCAACAAATCCTCTGCATCGGATTTTTGATTTGTATATCTAAGACAAGTTAGGAAATAAAATCTGCTATAATTATCATACAATTTTCTAAAAGCAGATTTGTCTCCTTTTAATATCGCTTGAATGGTCTGGATATCTGAATTATGTTTTTGCAAGATTCTGATAGTTCTAATCTTTAAAGATTAAATATTCAAAATTGTTCAATGGTGGTTCAAAAAGTTTTGAACCACCACGAACAATTCTTAATCAAATCAATTCACTGATAATTGTTTGAAACTTTTACTATCTCCACTTTTCAATTCCAGATAATACACTCCGGTTGTCAAGTCTGAAATGTCTATTTTCAATCCAGGTCTGAAAGGTTTATTTTCCATAATGCGTTGACCTGCAGTGTTATATACATTCAATACTCCAGAATTTTGATCTGCATTTGACCAATCAATTTCTATAAAATCCGTAGCAGGATTTGGGAATACATTCACCTTTGCCAAGTTCAATGACTCTTCAACTGACGTGGTTGTAGGTATCAATATTCCATCTATCACATGTACCACTCCATTGTCTGTTACTATATCAGCCATGATGACTTGAGCATTGTTGATAAATACCATTCCATTATCAATGGTTACTGTTACATCTGCACCATTTAATGTCGTAGCCGTTTGACCATCTGTCAAATCTGTACTTCTGACATCTGCACCCAATACATGGTATGTCAAAATCGCTGTCAACAATTCTGTATCCGCAAGTATATCATCAAGTGTTCCAGGTGGAAGTCCGGCAAATGCAGCATCTACAGGTGCAAATACCGTAAATGGTCCCTCTCCTGCAAGGGTCTCTTCCAATCCTGCCGCAAGAACTGCTGCTTCCAAGGTATTGTGAACATCACTGCCTACGATGACATCGACAACTGTAACTCTC
>JAHDDD010000025.1:0-15159 GCA_020629535.1 Saprospiraceae bacterium | reverse complement strand
CTGTACTTCTGACATCTGCTGCCAACACGTGATAGGTCAAAATGCTGGTCAATAATTCTGTATCAGCCAATACTGCATCTAATGTTCCTGCTGGAAGTGCTGCAAATGCCGCATCAGTTGGGGCGAAAACTGTGAATGGTCCGTCTCCTGAGAGCGTGCCTGCCAGATCTGCTGCAATAACTGCCGCCTCAAGGGTATTGTGGTCATCACTTCCAACAATGATATCTACTACAGTTGTCTGTGCGGTTGACAGAGCTGCTATAATCAATAAACTTAATGTGTGTAAAATACTCTTCATAAATTCAATTTTTACGGTTCACTATAGCTTGTCCACAATTTGGGCAAATGGTTGCCTGAGGGTGAAAATTTTAATTTATCACAAGAAAAAAACCGAGGCTAGGCGGTATTAATAGACCGCTGTGTGGAGGAGCTGGCTAAGCAGCCTTAATGAATGAAATGTCAAAAAATCGTAAAATTGATGGAAGGGAGGCTAGTCGATTTTTGTCAATGTGCCTGAAAGCATTGCATAATTACCGACCAACGCAGAAAGGGAGTCACAATGATTGCCTTCTATTTTTTTAATTTGCATGACATGATTGTCTTTCTTGAAATTTACTTCAAGTTCACAATGACTTTTGAAATCACAGGGACCATTTCTGTTACAGTTGTCTTCCCAGAAAAAATAGGTGTCATGAAAAAGCACTTTCTCCAACCTTGGACTGAAAATCAAGAGCATATTTTCCAAACTTGTACCTTCAGAACTTAAAGGACCATTGAATAATTCTTTAACAATGATTTCATTGCCTACTTCTTTGTCAATGTCCATCAAAGAAACTTCGACCGTATAATTTCGTCCCGTTTCATCTTGATGAAGTTTGATTTTTCTCCATTCATTTTCATTTTTCCAATGAAGGTGGATATTCCCATTTTTCTCAGTGAGAAGTAACGGAGGATCGTATGCGAAAGCTAATGTATCTTTCTTATTATCAAAGGCAACATCATTAGGATCAATCAATGCATCATTGATAAGCTGAGAAAAATTTTTAAGTGCGGGATTTTTCGAGACAGGATTATTGCAAGCATTGATCATGCAAATGAGAAAATAGACAGAAAGTATTCTAAAACAAGGGATCATAATCAAAGATACAGAAGTGCATTGACCTAATTTGTTTTTAGACTTAATATAAATTAGCTCATTCCGCAACTGAAGTTCGGCGAAATTGTTTATGTTAGGTAATTAAAACGTAAAAAATGCTGTCTAAAACCATTGAAGCCGCTTTAAACGAACAAGTAAAAATAGAGGCACAATCTTCTCAGGTCTATCTTGCCATGGCATCATGGGCAGAAGGTCAGCCTGGCATTGATAATATTACTCAATTCTTCTACAGACATAGTGATGAAGAACGTATGCATATGCTCAAACTTGTGCATTTTATCAATGAAAGAGGAGGCACTGCCGTGATTCCATCCTTGGAAAAACCAAAAGAAGCTTTTGATTCGATCAAACAGGCATTCAAAGAATTGCTTGAACATGAAATTATGGTTTCTGAAAGCATCAACAAACTGGTTGACATTACATTGGGTGAGAAGGACTATGCTACTTACAATTTTCTACAATGGTATGTTGCTGAACAAATTGAAGAAGAAGCACTTGCCAGAACACTCAATGATAAACTGGAATTGATCGGTGAAGAAAAGAGTGGTTTATATCTTTTCGACCGTGATATTTTGAATGTCAATGTTGAAGGAGGAGATGAGGCTTAACTCAATCTCCCAATGCTTCTTTCAAGTCATTTAATCTACTCACGTGCAGATCCATGGCCACAGTTTGATTGGCCTTGATGATCATATCTTTCGAATCAAAGTGAATTTGATTGTCTTCAGTTTTAATAGCTGCGATTCTGACTTTTTCACCAATTGGTATGTTCCTGAATATGGCAACTTTGCCAGACTTGATAGGAACTATCATTGATTTGATGTCCTTGAAAATCAAATAATATTTAGTGTAAGGGTCGGCGTTTGCAATTTCCAGATTGGTGAGTTCTTCTTTTGGAATATCAAGGAAACGATCACAATTGATCCAATCAAGTCGATCGGTTTTGAAAACATAAGTTCTCATGACATCCATGTATGGATCGCAATATTTTCTACCGCATTTTGCATAGTTTATTTCTGAATTCATTCTATTGTAAATGAATGAAAAACTACTAAGCCAGGCACCCGCCCTTTTCTTTACATAATCATTGTACTCAGGTAAATTATAATGATCTTGCACATTCTTTAACTGATGCTTAAATGCTTTTTTGAATAAGAAATCACTGTTTAAATTAATTTTCCCAACGGGCTTGTAAATAAACCCAAACAGATCAACTACCAATTTGTCTTGAGGTTTTTTATCAATATTATCTTCTAGTCGTTTTTGACTAATAGCCAGCCTTTTATTCAGTTTATTTGCTATCAATGAATCTCTGTAATCTCGTATTAATGCGGTCCTTGACCTGATTTCAGAAATCCAATTTTCCCATTTTCTATTGAATTCTTTTTCGGATTGTTGGTACTCTGCTAACTTCCTTTCATACTTTGCGTAGACTTCATCATACTTCTTTTTTGAATAGACGTACTTTGAAGGTGGATATGGTTTACGTTTCTTTCTCGGCATTGGAGGCATTTCTTCAAAATGCAAGGTTGGCACTACTCGGTCCACCGGTTGATAATCTAAAAGTGGAGACAAATCCACATCTGTCATTCGTGTCTTGGTTCTGTATTCTTCAATGCTCACACTTTGATTGGTTGGCTCCCAGGTAATCACTTCACCGGTTTGGACAGGTGTGAAGACTTGCATACCATCTTTTGAGTTTTTTGCAGGCAAGCTTATTTCAATAAATTTACCTTCCCTCAATTGGACTTCTTGTCCGTTTGCATTGGCTGAAAGATTGACCATACCACCTGTCTCTATCATTCCTTCTTCAGTTTGTGTCGCGAGATTGTGCATCAGCATGTCAGCATATGAAAGTGCTTCTACACATTCAATGCTTACATGAGCATCATCAACAGGTGTTCCATCTGCATATTCGAATGCATGGGAAGGAATATTCAATTTTGTTCCTTTGGGTAGTTCAATGTGGTTTTCTTTTTTGGGATCAATAACATTAATTGATTGGTTTTCATGAACGAGATGGGAAAATACTTTTTGAACTGTTGAATAATCATTGATGTTTGCTATCAATTCAACTCTTCTGTTTGTTTCTTTTGAAGTTTCACTATCAGACTGCGAAAGGAGGTGGGACTCACCATGATACGCAATTTCAACATTGTCTATGGGATAACCCAATGAACGTATGTGTTCAAGGGTTTGTTCGGCTCTCTCTTTTGATAGCTTTTGATTATAATCTGGGTTTCCATCTTGATCGGTATGTCCGATGATACGGAGATTTACACCTGAAAGTGATTGAAGTGTTTCAATGAAACTTTCAATCTTGGATTTTTCTTCAGGCTTGAGATCGGAGTCGTCGTGGTCAAAATGAATGAGTTCCTTGCGTTCTATTTGTGCATTTGAATACAAGGCTCCTATGAGACACAGGAGTATTGATAGAAAAATGGTTTTTCTCATGTCAAAATATTAATTGCCTTATTACTCTTATATAACCGTTAAAATGAATCGATGTTATTTCAAATTAAAAAATTAACATTTATTCGAGAGCCGAAATAAGATTCTCAACTTTAACAGAAATGTAGAATTATTAAACTGGAATTGTAAAATGAATGACAACCACTCTTGAATTTGGGCATAAAAGTGGCACCAATTATTTTTGACTATTATCTTTTGATTCCTTCGCACCTATTCTTTTTACCCTAGAACAGCTTTTACCTTTATCGTGCGAAAAACCATTCTTTTCATATTGCTCTTTCTATTAAATTATTCTTCCCTTTCGGGGGATGATAGATTCGATGTAATAGAAGAAATCAATGAAACTGGATTTTTTGAAGTTCTAGAATCTTCATTTATTTCGGATCATAAGATCAATCAATTCATAAAAGAATTTGATCCTTTGCGTCCAAAGGATTCAAAAATTTCCAGCCAACTATTACAGGTACTTCATTATTATTATTCGGATAGATTTTCAGTGTCTCAAAATGTACTCTCACAAATTGATATCAATGAACTCGAAAATCAATCTAGCGAAGTCAAGAACCTATATGTTCTGGCCAATGTGCTGATCGAGCTGAGAGAAAGAAAGGACTACAATAAAAACAAAGCAGCGTTAAACTCAATTTTAGATGATGCTAATGGAAACAAAAGATTCGTAGCACACGTACACCACGCATTGATAAAACTTGCTGCCAGGTTTAGAAAATTTGATGAAGCCAGATCAAGAGTGGAGATTACTCTGCAATATTGCGAGGACCATGCATTACAATTTGAAAGAGGAATGATTTTTTATGCCGCTGGTTTGATTGAATATGATCAATCAAAACCAAAAGAGGCATTAAAATATTTAGAAGAAGCCAACAAGATCTTTTCTGCTAAGAATACGAAAGTACATAAAGCTCGCGTCATAAATTCAAAAGCAATCATTTTCAGAATTAAAGGTCTACACAAAGAGTCCTTGTCCAACTACTATCACGCATTGGACATATACGAAAAGCTTGAGATGAAGGAAAAGAGCGGATTGATATACAATAATCTTGGACTGCTATACAAAGACAAATCTGACTACAAGAAGTCATTGTTAATGTTTGACAAAGCGGAACAAGCATTCAATGCTCAATACAATGAGCGATACATGTCCTACTTATACACAAATCGCGGAGATGTTCTCAACTTAATGAAGAGGTACGAAGAAAGTGAAGATTATCTTCAGAAAGGTATCGACTTAAAAATAAAAATCAACGAATCTACCGCACTTATACATAGTTACAACTTGCTGGGCGAACTCAAATTCAACCAAGCCAAGTTGCAAGAAGCTGAGGAGTTATTTCTTCAAGCCAAGGAGTTATCTCATGAAACCAATTATAAAAGATATCTTTCCCAAAGTTTGTACGGATTAGGACTGATAGCTGAGGCGAGAAAGCAAAACAAAAAAGCTATAGACAGAACGTATGAAGCACTCGAAATAGCGAGAGAGACCCACGATTTCGATGATGAATTAAAATGTCTTCAATTTATTTCAAAGCTATACAAACAGCATGGTGACTATGAGCATTCATACAATTATCTCATCTTGGCACAAGCTGTTCGTGACAGTTTGCTGGGTCAAAAGAAAATACAGGAATTCGACAAATTGAACTTTGAGTATGAAAACAAAAAAATGCAACTAGAGCAGCAGCTTCAAATTGCAAAATTAAAAACACAAAACATACACAAGGATACCGTCATTTCCAACAATAGGCAAAGATTCGCTTTTTCAATATTAATGCTATTCCTGAGTTTTCTTAGCTTGGGATTGGTGTATAAACTCTTTCTCGAAAAGAAAGGAAGCAATGAAAAATTGACAAAAGTCAACGAACTCTTACAATCATCAAATAAAAAACTAGAGACCAATCAGGAAATTCTTAGAGAAACGAATGCCCATCTCAGTAATTTTGCAGGAGTGGCTGCACATGATTTGAAAGGCCCATTACGCACGATGAGTGCATTCAGTTCAATTCTAAGTAAAAAATATAAAGATAAAATATCGGAAAAAGATCAAGAGTATTTTGATTTGATTAACCGAAGTTCTTCTCAACTTACAAAGATGATCGACGATTTGCTGATCTTTACAAGAATAGATCAGGAACTACCTAACTCTGAAAGCATCTCTCTTGATAATATTGTCACATCCATCACTGATCTTTTAGCCAAGCAAATAAAAGACAAAGAAGCAATAATAGAATACGAAAATTTGGGCACTGTGGTTGGCCATGAAACAATGATCAAGGTTTTACTTCAAAATCTCATTCAAAACAGTCTAAAGTTTACGGTCCCTTATAAAAAGCCACATATTGTCATCAAGTCAGAAGCTACTACAGAAAATGAATTGATGATTACAGTGACTGACAATGGTCTTGGTATTCCTTCAGGTAAATTAGGACAAATATTCGAGGGCTTCAAAAAGCTACACAATTCCGACACATACGAAGGGACCGGTATTGGTCTCGCTACCTGCAAAAAAATTGTCAATCATTACGATGGTAAAATCTGGGCAAAATCCGAATTGGGGGAAGGAACCAGTATTTACTTTACGCTTCCGAGTTTTAGTGTTTAGTTCTGAGTTTTTAGTTCTTAGTCAATTTAACTTTCTTAATTCTATTCCTTTTTCCTAGATGAAAAACGAATCCAAAAAATCATCCCGATTTAAAGCGGCCCTCCATGGCTGGCTCCCACACCTAATTTATCCCGATGTATCGGGACCAAATCGGGAAAGCTATGCTTCTTTTGGATAGACTACAAATTGTGACTATTCGTTTACTTATTTATATGATTCTGAAATTAAATTTTTTAAACTCAACATTTATTAATTATTTACTGGACAAAGTATTAGTTCCGAGTATTTAGTTTCTAGTTCTAAGTCTTATATGCCTAATATGTTTAACACAAATGCCACTTCTCATTTTAATAAATATTTTATCCCATAGATAGCCTTCACACATACAACTGAAAACCGACAACCAAACCACTTGCATTTCTCAAATAATTCAACTTACTTTGTTTTTCAAAGTACTTTTAGATGAAAAAGGATTATCTACAGGATCTTGCCACCATCAGGAATATCATGGAACGGCAAACCAAGTTTATTTCTCTAAGTGGTTTATCTGGAATTTTGTCTGGTTCATATGCTTTGATTGGAGCATATTTAGCAAATAGATTGGTTTATAAATCACAGTCAATAGCCTATGATGCAGTGAGAGATTTAGAATTTAATCCATTGGTCTGGAAGTTATTGGGGATCGCAACAATGGTTCTCGTATTATCACTTTCGACAGGCTTATATCTCAGTTGGAGAAAGGCAAAGTTACAAGGTGAGAAGCTTTGGAACCCTTCGGCGAAAAGGATGTTGTTGAGTACTTTTGTACCCTTGTTGGCAGGAGGTATTTTTGTGATCATAATATTACTAAGGCATCAAATCTGGTTGATTGCACCGGCATGTTTGGTCTTCTATGGTTTGGCGCTCTATTCGGGAGGAAACTATACATTCAGTGATGTAAAAAATCTTGGCATCGTAGAAATCATTTTAGGATTGATATGTTTGTGGTATCCTGGAAAAGGACTCTTATTTTGGAGCATTGGATTTGGTATCATGCACATCGTGTATGGTGTGATCATGTATCTGAAATATGAAAGATGATTGGGGCCCTTTCGGGTAATTTTTGGGTAACAACTTGGATGAGTAAAGAATATGAAAAACAGTTTTATCAATATTGATAAAATACTGGACAATCGAATCCGACTGTCAATGGTTTCGCTATTGATGGTGGAAGGTGAAGTTGAATTCAAGGAAATGAAAGAATCTTTGGGACTCACCGATGGCAATTTGGCGAGTCACATAAAAGCTCTTGAGAATGCAGAATATATTACAGTACACAAAAGTTTCGTCGGAAAGAAACCCAATACGAAATTCAAAATTACCAGCAATGGTAAAAAAGCATTTAAAAAACACCTACAAACGCTTGAAAACTTAATTAAGCAACATAAGAAATAAATTTTTTTGTTCATTCACTTTGTATTTCAAAGTACTTTTAAAACATCTAATTATGAAAAAGATTGTGAAAAATAGAGTCTATCAAAAAGTGCTCTTTATTTTTTTGCTCATCATTTTGATGCTGATACCCAACAGTTTGCTGACAGGACTTATCATGGAACGTCAAGGACTGGCAAAACATACCCAAAAAGAAATTGCCGCCAATTGGGGAGGCGAACAACGCATACGTGGTCCGGTAATAAGTATTCCACTCATCGAGACAATTTCAAATTCAGATGGAACCAAATCAACCTCGAACAGAACGTACCACATTCTACCTGACCACGTAAACATCAAAACAGAACTTGGAAGTGAAACCAGAAAACGTGGAATCTACGAAGCCATCTTGTATGATGCATTGATCGAGATCGAAGGCACTTTCAATTTCAATGGCATCGAAGAAGAGTTAAGGGATTACGAAGTGATTCACTGGGATAAAAGTTACTTTTCGATCGGCATCATTGATAGAATGGCGATAGCTGGGAAAGTCAATGCTGAATTTGGCGGAGAGAAAATAGAATTTGAAAAAGGTACTCCTTATTCATTTATTCTACCTGAAAGTGGAATATATACAAGCATTGCGTTAAACAAGAAAAAAGACAAATACGATTTCAAGATAAAGATGCCAATCAAAGGATCAGAATCTATTGCTTTTGAACCGGCAGCAAAAGAAACTACCATGCAAATGATTGGTGATTGGCCATCACCCAGCTTCATCGGAATATCTCCAGAAAGTCAGATTACGGAAGCTGGATTTGAGGCAAACTGGAACCTGAGTGAATACAACAGAATTTACCCAGACAGTTGGTTTAATGGCGCCCAAAAAATGTCTAGCAAGAGTACATTTTTCGGAGTAAAACTTATCAAACCTGTCGACCATTATCAAAAGAACATGCGAAGTGCAAAGTATGCATTGATGATTATTTCGATGACGTTTTTGATCTTCTTCTTTTTTGAGGTTTTGTACAAACATAAGTTCCACCCTATCCAATATTCATTGGTGGGACTCGCACTTAGTCTATTCTACTTTTTACTCCTGGCTTTCTCCGAACATATTGGCTTTCAACTTTCTTACCTGGTGGCTTCGACTGCCACCATTGGTCTCATCTGTCAATATTGCTTGAGCATTATGAATAACAAAAAATCTGTGGGTGTTTTGGGTGCAATTCTAACCTGCCTTTACGCGTATATCTACATCTTGTTACAACTTGAAACGTATGCATTGATTGCAGGAAGTGTTGGCATGTTTGCTATTCTATCCGCTGTGATGTATCTGTCGAGAAATGTTGATTGGTACACCATGTCGGTGGATGAGCCGGAGGTGGTGATGCAGGTGTGAGTTCAGTCAGTGGTCGGTTTTTAGTTCTGAGTGATTAGTTTTTAGTTCTGAGTTTTATTTGTTTCACACAAATGACACTTCACATATGCAGAAATAATTTCTTGCTATTGATAGCCTTCACGCATACTCAATATTGGCTCGCATTTCATGCAATTTGCAAGAGTAACGTTAAAAACCGAAAACTGAAATACTGGTACTTTGAAAGGGTTCTGGTCAAGGGAAGAAAAATTATATGTGATTGATACTCAATTTTTGTCTAATTTCGTTTGCTTAGAAATCAAAAATATGAGAGCAGTTATTGCAATATTGGTTTTATTCCTGATGGCCGGAGCCTTTTTCTTGGGTACAACTGTTGACAAAGGTCCTGAAAATGATCAAACAGAATTTGTCAATGGCTCGATGAATGGTGGAGATGATAATGAAAACATTGATAATGAATCAGGCGAGGAGGAAAATTTGAGTGCGAATTTTACCAACCTCAATCAAGAACAGGCTACCATCGCCTTGTTTGAAAGATCTGCACCGGCTGTCGTATATATTACAACGAGTTCACTACAAAGAGATCGTTGGAGTATGAACATTTATGAGATACCACAAGGTTCTGGAACTGGATTTCTTTGGGATGAAGATGGGCATATTGTGACCAACTATCATGTCATTGAGGGTGCCAACAGATGCATGGTTACGCTTTCCGATCAGAGTAGCTATGAAGCCAGTGTTGTGGGCACAGAGCCAAGCAAAGATCTGGCTGTATTGAGAATCATTACGCCCGGTCAAAATTTAAAACCATTACCTGTAGGAAATTCTTCAAAATTGAAAGTAGGCCAATCTGTATTTGCAATTGGAAATCCTTTTGGTCTGGATCAAAGTTTGACAACTGGAATCATAAGCGCATTGGGAAGAGAAATCAATGCTTTGAATAACAGAGTAATTAAAGATGTCATCCAAACAGATGCTGCGATTAATCCTGGAAATTCCGGAGGGCCCCTGCTCGATTCATCTGGCAGATTAATAGGTGTAAATACCGCCATTTATTCCCCTTCAGGCGCATCAGCTGGCATTGGGTTTTCGATACCTGTAGATGTGGTCAAATGGGTAGTACCTGACCTCATACGGTATGGGGAGGTGCGTCGACCAATTTTAGGTGTTGGCCTTCTTGAAGCCAACCAATACAGTGGAACCGGTGCTATGTTAAAATACGTAGAAGAAGGTTCTCCAGCTGATGAAGCTGGCTTGATAGGAATGTCTCAAGATCAATATGGGAGACTCCTCGCGGGTGACGTCATTTTACAAATTGACAATTTTGAAATCTCTGACAATAATGATTTGATCAATGCTCTTGAAAAGTATAAGATCGGAGATGAAATCAGAATCAGATTCAAGAGAGGTGAACGTATTGGCAATGTGAGTTTAAAACTCGCTTCTTCAATTGGGAGATAATCCTTAACACGATCATGCTCCCACACATTAGTTGAGAGCAATCTAAAATCTCAAAGTATATGCTTCTCTTTTTTGGGTTTGCCTCCAATCGATATCCGAACTCAGTGGCTTACTTACTGCATCTAAATAGTCTATTATTTTCATGCTCCGTTTTTGGCTTTGGCAAATGCAAGGGTTGTCGACATTTGTACAAGCCGATATTGGTCATATAACTTGCAATTTTATAAGTTACCCATTTTCTCTTCTAAATATGGGTTAACTTTAAAGGTCAATGTGTTGAAAATTTTCTACCCAATTTTTCATTTCAACATGAATGACATCAATGTCTTTTGGGAAATTATTTACGAACTTCAAACATGCTGGCAACAAGATTTTGCAGACTGGAATCTCAAATGAAGATTCCAAGATTGTAGCCTATGCAAAATATTTCACGAATTCCATTGCCATGCTCATGGCAACCATTGCGATCATATATTTTTTTCTTTACGGATTCGTTCTTCAACATCCTGATGCTGTCATTTTTGCAATGACATTTTTCCTTAGTATCGTTTGCTTCTTTTTGAATTTTAAAGGATTTGGTCGAACTGCTTCAATTTATATAATGACACTTGTTTCAACTCTTGTCATTTTGATTTCTTTATTGGGAGGTTTTGACAATGAGTCACACACCATTCTGATTTTCATGGCACTATGCAGTGCTTCTATTTTGCTGTCTCTTCGGCTTGCTTTCGCCTTTAACATCATTCTATTTATAGTATATGTTATGGTTAGAAAATATGTTGATCATTACGGACCACTTCAGCCATTGGAAGTAAATCCAAATAGAGAATATTGGAATTTTGGGTCTGTCATCGTGTGCACTTTCATCGCTTCAAGAATTATCTTGAATACAGTATTAAAGTACATCACAGATTTGCGGAAGGCATTGGATGAGGTGAAAAATAAAAATGAAAAAATTGAAACCCAGAAAAGAAAACTGGAAATGTTCAATACACTTGCAGCACATGATTTAAGAACACCTACAAGGCACATCAATAGCTTTGTAGAAATGACTAGACGTAAAATAAACCAAGGAGCACCAAAAAGAGAAATCGAAATCTATCTAGATTACATTGCAAATGCGAGCTTCAGAATCAATGAATTGATAGATTCCCTTTCCACCTTAAATTCTGTAAATAAAAATGTTGAAGAAAAGTTGAGTCCTACATTCTTAGAAGATACAGTTTTAAAAATCAAAGAACAGGATATTGATCCATACTATCAAAACGTTGGCCTTACTTATAACACACTTCCAAAATTGCTTTTCAGACCAACAGCTCTTTATATCATTTTCCAAAATTTGATGGTCAATGCAGCTAAGTTTAATCAAAACAGCAGAAAAGAAATAGGAATCCACTTCGAACAAGACCAGTCCAATATATTCATTCATGTAACAGACAATGGTATTGGAATAGACGAAAACTTTAAAGATCAAGTTTTCGAGGCTTTTAAGAAATTACACATTCATGAAGAATATGCAGGCTCCGGACTTGGCTTGTACATAGTGTCTGATATATTGAGTCACTACAATGGTAAAATCAGTTTCAAGAAAAACGAAAAAGACGGTTCCACCTTTACTGTTCAGTTCCCACTACATCTTTTATGTGAGAATGAGCAAGCCACCCTTGAAGTTGGGTCCATTGTTAAGGCTTCTTAACAGCAATACAATTTTGGGTAATGAATTTGCGTTTTAATTCTGATGAACTCGTATATAAGAATTGCCGTCCATTCACTCCTAACCATTGCTTCAATTTCATGTTTTAGTACTCTACAAGCTCAAAACGATGAAATACTGATCTCCCGATTTTCCATAATACAAACCGGAATATCTTATGAATGGGAGACTTTATATGATTACAAACTGAGCAGTGTTAGTCCAGTAAATCTACGTGGAGGAATTGGTGTACAAATAGATGATGGTATTTTAGGATTCTTGCTGGGAATCTCATACCATAACGCATCAGGCGAAAATTTACATGACATTGAAAAGTCGGTTGACATGAACAAGTTATCTGCCGATCTTGAATTCTTCCGATCATTCATATCAATATTGGGGCAAAAGAGTATAACGTATATTGGTGGCGTTACAGCATTGAATTATTCCCGAACAGAATATGAACCACTTTCTACTTCTGAGTACTCATGGACTTTGAATTGTTTCTGTGGTTCTCTTGGTCTTAATGCAATGATCTTTTACCCTATCTCCGAAAATCTTGATTTGATTGTATCAACACAAATAAATATAGCAGAATATGGTCTTGCTCGTGAATTAAGCAACAATCCAGCAATCATGGTTGAAGATAGAACAAACAATGTTGTTGTCAGAAATGCTCCAAGACCTAGGTTGGAATTAAATGTTGGTCTGGCTTTCTAGGTCCACGCATCTCCTATATGGTTTATTAATTCAAATCAGTATAAATTTATCCAATCTTCTATTTACGATTTGTATTTTCATGTCTGAAATTGAAGTGAAATGGCGTTTATGAAAACTGAAAATTTTTACCTTAAAGAAATTGAGTCTGAGGATATTCATAATATTCATAAAGGTTTATCTGATCCAGAAATCACCAAATACTATGATGTCCACTTCCCCACTCTAGAAGCTACAGAGGAACAGATGCAATGGTATAGTGATCTGAAAAAAAATGGCACAGGGGTTTGGTGGTCCATCAATGGCATTCATGATCACTCATTTCGTGGAGCTTGCGGGTTTAATGGTTTGGACAAGCAGCATAAGAAAGCTGAAATTGGTATGTGGCTTTTGAAGGAATATTGGGGCCAGGGAATTCTAAAAGAAATAATGCCCAAGCTTTTTGAATTAGGGTTTACCGATCTGGGTTTAAACCGAATCGAGGGTTTTGTTGTCAATGAAAATTATAAATGTAAAAGTGCATTGGAAAAAATCAATTTTACACATGAAGGAACCATGCGTGAATGTGAATTAAAAAATGACAAATTAATCAGTGTGGACATTTATTCAATTTTGAAGAGTGAATGGCAAGCAAATCTTTCCTGATTAAACCATTTACTGAATGACCATACACATCGACTGCAAAGTCATGCTTTTATGACTCTATGAATCTATGCAAAGGTTACAGGATGAAATTTGTAATTTTAAAGTTGTCGTCAAATTCTAATACTGCATGAATAAAATTTTTCTTCGTCTTACCATTTTTATAGCTCTATTTCTGATAGCTAAATTTTCTTTATCTCAAGAAATTATCAATCAGTTTAGTCCTTATCAGGATAAACTCTTTCACCACCAAATCTCGAATGAAGTCACTGAGATGAAAATCGCAGAAACTTTTTTTGATGATCGTGAGACTGAAAGCCATATACTTGCTTCTGAAAAAGTAAATACCGCAGACGCGCAATTCATCCTAGTTGTTGTCGGCAGTAGTCTGGGACCTGGACTGGATTGTACGGCCTGCACTTCTGTACTACATTGTCTTGTTTACAAAAGAGACAATGAGGGATATTTCAATCTAAATACAAAAATTCTGGGATTTGCAAATGTTGGTCAATTCGGAAACTTCCCTCAAAGGACAGAGATCATTCAGCTAGGCAAAGAAAAGATAGGAATAAGATTAGACAACGCATACACTCAACAGGGAACTGGAATTGAACATTTGGACATTTATCATTATGATTTTGAAACGAATACAATCCAGCCAGTTTTAACTTTTCAACGAGAACTTGAAAGTGAAAATCCTATGAATGTACTATTCGAAAGTAGTGACTACGAATTTTCAACCATCAGACTTATAGAAGCAAATTCAACCAAAGAATTTATATACAATTTCGATCAAGAGAAATTAAAGTATACGCCAAGGGACTAAAACCATTATAAATTTCGCGCATTGAAAAAATCAATTTTCCTACTTCTTGTTTGCTTCTATTTCCTTTTTCTAATGTCATGTTTTACACCCAACTCGAAGAGTCTTCGCTTGCTCAATGAGGGAAATGCTCCTCAAGGAATTCAGCTTTTCGGTCCGGATATTATCAGTAAAAAAGATCGTTCTGAGTTTGGTATTTGTATGAGCCAACAAATGAATGAAATTTACTTTGGCATTGATTCTGCCGGTAAATCTCACATCAAATTCATCGAGTTCAAGAATGGAAAATGGAGTAAAGAAAAAGCAATACCATTTGACACAAGTTACAGTTTTAATGATCCGATGTTATCGGTAGATGATCAACGATTGTATTTCATTTCAAACTTGGTAAGGTCAAAAAATGACACCATTGATGACTATGATATTTGGTACTTCCAACGGACTTCTTCTGGTTGGTCTTCAGCTATCAATGCCGGGCCACAAATAAATTCTGATGATCATGAATACTATATTTCATTTGCAAAAAATGGAAGTATGTATTTTGCCTCCAATAGGAACAAAGCAAAAGAAAGAAAACATGATTTCGACATTTACAAATCTGAAAAAGACGTTAGTGGATTTAAGGTTGCCGTTCTTCAAGATTCTGTCTTGAATACACGGGCGTATGAAGCAGACGTGTGTATTTCAGCCGATGAATCGATGATAGTCTTTTGCTCATTCAGAAGATCTGGGATGGGGAAAGGAGATTTATACTATAGCACAAAATATGCGACTGGAAATTGGAATC